>JAWVDX010000207.1:0-10176 GCA_033857015.1 Gaiellaceae bacterium | reverse complement strand
AGCTCCGGGTGGAAGCCGGTGCCGACCTCGAGGAGCGAGCCGGCGCGGCCGTGGATGATCGCCTCGCCCTTGGTCGGGTCCGTGATCCGCGAGAGGATCTTCAGGAGGGTCGTCTTGCCGGCGCCGTTGTGGCCGATGATCCCGAGCGCCTGGCCGGGGGCGACGTCGAAGGAGACGTCCTTGAGCGCCCAGATCGTCCCGCGCTTGTCCGGATCCTCGCCGACGCCCGTGAAGCGTTGCGTGAGCGAGTCGCGCAGGGTGCGGAAGTGCTGGCGATAGCCGAGCTTGTAGAGCTTGCTCAGCTCGCGGACGCTGATCGCCGGCTCAGATGACATCGACGAAGGTCCGTTCCGCCCGCTTGAAGTAGGCGAGTCCGCTGACGAGGAGGGAGAGCGAGATCACCGAGGAGAGTACGACGAGGTTGCTCGGGCTGTTACCGCCCACGATGGCGTAGCGGAAGCCCTCGACGACTCCTGCCATGGGGTTGAGCCCCAACACGGTGTACCAGGTGCCGGAGGTGATCGACGCCGGAAAGAGCACGCTCGCAAACATCCCGATCTGGATCAGGAACGGCACGAGGTACTGCACGTCCCGGTAGGCGACGTTCAGCGCCGAGAGCCAGAGCCCGATGCCGAGCGCCGTTACGAAGGCGAGCAGCGCGAGCAAGGGCAGCAGCGCGAGCGCGAGCGGCTGGACGTGCACCTGGTCGTGGAAGATCGCCATCACGGCCAGCAGCAGGGAGAACGAGATCGCCATGTCCACCAGCGCGGCGATGACCGACGCAACGGGTGGGATCAGGCGCGGAAAGTAGATCTTGGTCAGCAAGGGGATCTGACCGACGAGACTCCCGGCCGACTGGCTGACCGCGGTCGCGAAGAACTGCCACGGGACGATCCCGGCCAGGATCCAGACAGCGCCGTGGTTCCCGCCCCGTTTCGCAAGCGTGATGACGACGAGCATGACTGCCATGAGCGAGAGCGGCTGGAGCACCGACCACGCCACGCCGAGCACGGTCTGCTTGTAGCGGACGAGGACCTGTCTCCAGGCGAAGAAGAGGACCAGCTCGCGCGCGCGCCACAGCTCGGCGAGGCCCAGACCGTTCCAGCCCGTGCGCGGGCGAATCACCGTGGTTGTGGCTTCCACGGAGGTGAGCGTACCCGGCGAGTGGAGCCACGGCAGCGGGTGGCGTCCGCCTCAGGTCAGCCGCTTGGCCAGCCGGGCCACCGCCTCGGCCCAGGCGGCGGGCGTGTGCGTCGCGGCCAGCTCGCGTGAGTGGACGCCTGCGCTCGCACGGAGCGCCGAGTCCTCGGCGAGGCGGCGGAGCGCCGCTGCGAGACCCTCGACGTCGAGCGGCGCGACGACGAAGCCGTTCACACCGCTCTCGACGAGCTCGCGTGCGGCGCCGACCGCGGTCGTCGTGACGATCGGGAGGCCGGCGGCTGCCGCCTCGTTCAGCGCGAAGCCCCACTGCTCCGAGCGCGATGGGGAGACGAGCACGTCCGCTGCCGCGTACCAGCGCACGAGCTGCTCGCGCTCGAGCCAGCCGACGAAACGGGTCCCGGGCGGCGCAGCGGCCTCGAGCGCGGCTCGCTCCTCACCGGTGCCGACGACGACGAGCTGCCCCTCGCCGAGCGTGGCGAAGGCGCGCAGCGCCAGTCCAACGTTCTTCTCCGGCGCGAGGCGGGCGACGCAGAGGAAGACGCATCCTTCGAGCCCCAGCTCCAGCCGGAGCGCGGCTCGGTCGGCCCGCGCAGCGGCCACCTGCTCGCCGAAGGCCTGCGTGTCCATCGCGTTCGGCGCGACCTCGATCGGGCGCGCGCCCGCACCGAGCGAGGCGAGGTACTCCGCGGCCGCGCGGCCCGGCACGAGGAAGCCCGAGCAGGCGCGCACGAGTGAGCGCTTCAGCAACTCCAGCGGACGCGCGCCGGAGCGCTCGTCGCGCGCCGTCGACTCGACCCAGGCGACGAGCGGAACGCGGTGCAGGCGCGTCCAGGCGAGCGCCTGCCAGCTGGCCGGCTGGTTCCAGCCTCCGATCACTACCAGGTCGGGGTCGAACGCGACAAGCGCCGCGCGCAGCCCGCGCGTAAGGACGATCCAGCGACGCCCGCGCCGCACCTGGCGGCCGGGCAGCACCTGGTGCTCGAACTCGTGCTCCGACCAGCGCACGGCGTAGCTCCGGCGTGGATCGCGCTCCGCCAGGAAGAGCACGAGCAGCTCCACGTCCTCTCGGGCGGCCAGCGCGTTGAAGATCGCCGTCCGGAAGGGCGCCGGGATCTCCGTCACGATCGCGATCCGTACGGGCCGCCTAGCCACGCCTGGAGCTCCGGAACGACGCGGCAAGCTGGCGGACCAGCGCCGCGTCGAGAGCTCGCGCCGGCCGCGCCCGGATCGCCGCCGTGACCGCGCCTCGCGCCGCACGGCCGTCGCCGAGCACGTTGTAGCTCCGGGCGAGCATGAGGCGGAGGTTCCGCTCGGCGAGCGTCCGCTGGGGAACGTCGTCGCGCTGCTCCAGGATCGCCAGGTGCTTGAGGCAGGTCTGAATCTGGCCGGTCGTCAGCTCCGCGCTCGTCATCTGCCCGGGATGGTGGCGGTACTGGGCGAGCGGAGCCCCGTGCAGGAACGCGATCTCGGCCTCGAGTGCGAGCCGCAGGTAGAGGTCGTAGTCGTCGAGCAGCAGCGCAGGGTCGTAGCCGCCGAGCTGCTCGAGGAGGGCACGCGGGATCATCACGGCCGTCGAGAAGCACCGACAGTCGAATGCGTAGCGCGCGTAGGTGACCGGCTTGGCATGCGCGGCCTCGAAAAGGTCCCAGTGGTACGCGCTCATCTCCGGCATCACCGCTCCGTCGGCGTCGATCACCTCGACGTGGCCGTGCACCATCCCGAGCGCGGGCTGCGCGGTGAAGGCGTCGAGCTGGCGGCGCAGCTTGCCGGGGAGCCAGCGATCGTCCGAGTCCAGGAACGCGACGTACGTGCCGCGCGCATGCTCGATCGCCGTGTTCCGCGCCGCCGATCGGCCTCCGTTCGGCCGCTGGACGTAGCGCGCGCGCTCGCCGAAGCGGCGGACGATCTGCTCCGTCTCGTCGGTCGACCCGTCGTCGACGACCAGTAGCTCCATCCCCTCGCCGAGCTCCTGCGCCTCGGCGCTCGCGATCGCCTCCGGGAGGTAGCCGGCACGGTTGTAGGTGGTGATGGCGGCGGTGACGAGCGTCATCGGCCCAGATCCTCGTAGACCGCGAGGACGCGCGCGCACATGCTCGCCTCGGAGAACCGCTCGAAGACCTGGGCGCGGGCTGCCTCGGCCAGGCGGCGGGCGGTCTCCGGCTCGTCGAGCAGGCGGTGCAGCGCCGCGGCGAGCGCTGCGGGATCCTCGGGCGGCACGAGCAGCCCGGTCTCGCCGTCGCGGACGAGCTCGCCGACCCCGCCGACCGGCGTCGCAACCACCGGGATGCCGGCGGCCATGGCTTCGAGGACGACGAGCGGGAAGCCTTCGATCGTGGAGGGGAGTGCGAGGACGTCGAAGGCGCGCAACACTGCGTCCGCGTCGCGTCGGTAGCCCGTGAAGAGGACGCGGTCGCCGATCCCCAGCTCCGCCGCCTGGCGCTCGAGCTCGCGCCGATACGCCCCGCCCCGCTCAAGGTCGGCGCCGACGAGCACGACCGTGACGTCGAGGCCAACGCAGGCGCGCAAGAGGGTGCGCTGACCCTTCACCTCGGCGAGGCGGGCGATCTCGCCGATCACCGGCCGGCCGGGCGTCAGGCCGAGGTCGGCAGGCTCGGCAGTCGACGGCGCGACGCCGTTGTAGACGACCTCGATCCGCTGCGGGTAGCCCTGCCGCTCGAGCGCCGCTCGTGTCCCCTGGGAGACGGTGAGGAGCGTCGCCGCCGAGCGGGCCGTCGCGTTGTCGAGCCACCGGTACAGCCCGGCTCGCCGGCGGCCGGCCGGGAAGTGGTTCTCGATGTGCACATGGCTGACGACCCGCACGCCGGCGAGGCGGCCCGCGACCCGGCCGAGGATGTTCGCGACGAGCGGCGTGTGGGTGTGCAGGACGTCGGCTCGCTCGCGGCGGAGCAGCAGCCCCAGACGCAAAACGCCGTCCAGCCGGAACAGGCGCCCGAGGTCGAGCAGATGCGTCGCGAAGCCCTCGGCGCGCGCCTGCTCGAGGAACGGACCCTCGCTCGGCGAGACGAAGGCGCACTCGTGCCCCGCCGCGCGGGCCGCTCGCGCCAGCTGCAACGCCACGACCTGTCCGCCGGCCGCTTCGCCGCTCGTGATCGAGTGCACGATCTTCATCCGTGTCCCATCGCTGCCTGGCACTGTAGGGATCGTGGTGCCGGGCGCCGTTAGCGAGGTGTAAAGACGGAGCGAGGTGGGTCAAGCTCGTATCGTTGGGTCGTGGCGACCCGCCGTCAGCGTCTCGTCTTCGTCCATTCGATCCGCTTCTTCGGCTCGACGGAGGAGGGCTACCTCGTCCCGCTCCTGGACGGGCTCGACCCCGAGCGCTACGAGCCGGCGCTCGTCATCCCGGACGACCCGGTGCTTGCGCCCCTCTTCGCGCATCCGGCGCTCGAAGGGCGCGTCACGCGGCTGAATCTGCTGCCGGGATCGAGCGCCTGGGAGCGGATCGTCGCGACGCGGCGCGCGCTGCGCCGGCTCCGACCGGACATCGTCCACCTCGTCGACGTCGACCCGCCTGCGGCGATCGCGGCCCGCCTCGCCGGCGTCCGCCGGCTGCTCGTGACCTACCACACCCCGGAGCTGCGCCCACCCGACAACAGGGCGGGCCGGATCCTGCGCCGCGCCGGCTGGCTTGCGCGTCCGCACGTCGTCTTCACGTCGGCGCCCGATCGCGAGACCGGCCTCGGCCTCGACCCGATCCCGCGCGGGCGGTCGAGCGTCGTCACGCTCGGGATCGACCTGTCCGCTTTCGACGAGGCGCGCACGCGGCCGGTGCTCCGCGAGGAGCTCGGCGTGTCCGGCCCCATCGTCGGGACCGCCGGGCGCCTGCATCCGCAGAAGGCGCAGGCCGATCTCGTCGCCGCCGCGCCCCTGGTGCTCGCGCACCACCCGGATGCGACGTTCGTGATCGCCGGAGAGGGCCCGCTCGAGGAGGAGCTCCGCACCCAGGTCACTGGGCTCGGGCTCGACGGGAAGGTGGTCCTCCTGGGCCAGCGCGACGATGTTGCCGACGTGCTGGCGAGCCTCGACGTCTTCGTCCTCACGTCGCTCTTCGAGGGTCTCTGCCTCGTCGTCTGCGAGGCGCTCGCCCTCGCGCGGCCGGTCGTCGCGACGCCGGTCGGGGGCGTCCGTCAGACCGTGCTGGACGGCGAGACGGGCCTGCTCGTCCCGGTCGGCGACACCGAGCGGCTCGCCGCCGCGATCGTCCGTCTCCTGTCCGATCGGAAGGCGGCGCAGCGGCTCGGCGAGGCGGGTCGGGAGCGCGTGCGAGAGCTGTACGCTCAGGAGCGCATGATCGAGGGCACGACCGCCGTCTATGCGCGGCTGCTCGCATGAGCGGCGCGCCACGCGATCGGGTCGCCGTCGTCGGCTGCGGCGCCGTCTCGGAGCTGTGCCACCTCCCCGCGCTGCTGCCGCGCATCGGGCGGGACGGAATCTGGCTCGTCGACCCCTCCACCGAGCGGCGCGACGCGCTCGCGAAACGCTTCGGACGCGCTCGCCAGACCTTCGGGTCAGTCGCCGAGGTCGGCGACGGGGTCGGGGCGGCGATCGTGGCCGTCCCGAACGACCTTCACGCAAGCGTCGCGACTGAGCTCCTCGCGGCCGGCGTCCACGTCCTCTGCGAGAAGCCGCTCGCGACCTCGCTCGCGGACGCCGAAGCGCTCGTGGCTCGGCGACCCGACGGGGTCGTCCTCGCGGTCGCGCACGTACGCCGCTTCTTCCCCGCGGCCCGCTTCCTGCAGGAGCTGCTGCGCACCGAGCACCTCGGCAAGCCGCTGCGCTTCGACCTCGAGGAGGGCTCGCCCCACGGCTGGAGCAGCGCCTCGGCCTACTGGCTCGACCGGCGGCGGGCCGGGGGCGGCGTGCTCATGGACATCGGCTCGCACGTGCTCGATCTCGTCCGCTTCTGGCTCGGGGCGCTCGAGGTCGAGGGCTACGCGGACGACGCCCACGGGGGCGTCGAGGCGAACTGCCGCGTCGCGCTGCGCGCCGGTGGGGTCCCCGGCTCGGTCGAGCTCAGCCGCACCCGCACCCTGCGCGGAACGATCCGCCTCGAGTGCGAGCGCGGCATCATCGAGGCGGCAACTGCGCACAGCGCGGAGATCCGCATCGAGCCCTCTGGGGGCAGCGCCCGCAGCGTACTCGTCGAGCCGGACTCAACGGGAGCGGACGGTGGCTACCGCTTCGCCTTCGGCGCGCAGCTCGACGACTTCCTCCGCGCCGTGCACGGCGCCGGCGAGCCGGAGGTCCGCGGCGAGGACGCATTGCCGGTCGTCGCGGCCATCGAGCGCTGCTACGGCGTGCGCGAACCGCTCCCCGAGCCGTGGGTTACGGACACGCTCCGGTGAGCCCGATTCTCGTCACCGGCGCATCCGGGTTCATCGGTTGCCGGCTCGTCGAGTGGCTCCGCCTCGGTCTGGGCGCGGACGTTCGCGCGGGCATCCACCAGCCCGAGAATGCAGCGCGGCTCGCCCGCCTCGATGTGGAGCTGGCGCCCATCGACTTGGCCGACCCGGAGAGTCTCGCCCGAGCGGTGGAGGGCTGCGAGGCTGTCGTCCACTGTGCGTACGGGACGAGCGGCAGCGACCGCGAGCGGCGGGCGCTCACTGGCGAGGCGACCGGCCGGCTGGCCGAGATCGCGCGCCGGGCAGGCGTCGAGCGCTTCGTTCAGCTCAGCAGCGTCGCCGTCTGGGGCTTCGACCCGGGGACGCGCACGCTCGACGAAACTGTCGTGCCGGAGCCGTCTAGCGACCCCTACTCCGGCGGCAAACAGGCTGCCGAGGCTGCGCTGGCCGCGGTCGCCGCCCGCGGCCTCGCAACCGTCGTCCTCCGCCCGACGAACGTGTTCGGGCCATACTCTGCTGCCTTCACGGTGGCGCCGATCCAGGCGCTCGCGCACGGCGACGTCGCCCTCGTCGGCACTGGTGGGGCGCCGGCGAATGCCGTCTACGTGGACACCGTCGTCGCGGCGATCGTCGCGGCGCTGGAGCGCGACGAGGCGCTAGGCGAGACGTTCGTCGTATCGGATCCGGCCCAGCCGAGCTGGCGCGAGCTGCTCGAGGCGTACGCGTCGCTCTTCGATCCGACCCTCCCCGTCCGGACGGTCAGCGTGGAGGAGTACCGCCGCGCGCAGAAGGCGCAGCGTCCAGGCCCGCGTGCGCTCGTGCGCGAGCTGCGCGTCGTCGCGCGCTCACCCCAGCTGCGCTCGGCACTGGCCGTGGCGGCCACTCAACCGACACTGCGCCGCATCGGCGCGACGGTTGCCCGCGCAGTCCCCGGCGGCCGCGAGCGCCTGCGGCCGGGGCCAACTCTCGTCGACGCCGCGGCACCCGCTGTGCCGCGCGCGCCGCGCTTGCCCTCACCCGAGCTCGTCGCGCTCCAGACGACGGGCGTCCGCTACGACACGACGAAAGCGGAGCGCCTCCTCGGCATCCAGCCACCCGCGGACTTCGAGCGCGCTCTCGCGCTCACCGCCGAGTGGCTGCGCTCGGCACGGCTCCTCTAGCCAGCAGCTCGGCGTGGCCTTCGCGCGACGGCGACAAGCTCGGTCGCCTGCTCCAGCCCGTCGCGGTCGATGATGACGTCGTCGAGCTGCACGTCCTGCGTCGCCCGCGTGCCGAGGAGCGCCGCGAGCGGCCGGCGCAGCGGCCCGAGGTGACGGCGGAGGGCGAGCGCGTCGAAGCGACGTGCCGTTTCGTAGCGCTTCGTCGTGCGACGCCGCTGCCCGTAGAGCTCCACTTCCTCGAAGCGCTCTCGAAGCATCGCCTCGAAGTCGGTCTGGGAGAGCTCCCGCAGGTGGAACGGGTTGTCGGGCGCGTCGTTTGTCTCGGGCACATTCGGCGTCGACACGACGAGCACTCCCTGCGGGCGCAGCACCCGTGCGAGCTCGTCGAGGAACGCCTCCTGCTCGCGCACATGCTCGATCACCTCGAAGGAAGTGACAGTGTCGAATAGCGAACCCTCGAGGCCGAGCGAGCGTAGGTCGCCGAGCCGGAACTCGATGTTCGCGGCCGCATACCGCTGTTGGGCGTAGGCGATCGACTCGGGATCGACGTCGATCCCCACGACGCGTGAGGCCACCTCACCGAGGTAGGCGGTGCCATAGCCGACCCCGCAGCCTGCGTCGAGCACTTCGCGGCCTACACAGACCGGCGCGGCGAAGGCGTAGCGGACAAGATGAAGGGCGACGATGCCGTGCTCGGTCTCGTCGGGAACGATGCGCTCCGGGTAGCTCATGAGGGCGGAGTATCGTTGCATCGTCTTGCCTCTGCGTCCCCTTCGAACGCCGCGCGAGCTTCTGCTGCCGGGACTTCTTGCCGCGACCGTCGTGGCGATGGTTCTCGGCTCGAGCTGGACCTCGGCGGTCTCGATGCACTCGAGCAAACCGCGCTGGGCCGCGCTCTTCGCGCTATGCGTGGCGAGCCTCTGGGTCGTCCGGCGCCAGTGGAGACTCCTGCTCCGCGTCGGCTGCCCGCTGCTTCCGTTCGTGGGGCTGATGATCCTGTCCACCGCCTGGTCGGTCGAGCCTCCGGTCACGCTCGGACGAGGTCTCGCGCTCGCCGCCGTCTTTGTGGCCGCAGCGGCCCTCGCCGTCGCGATCGAGCTGCGGATTGTCCCGGCAGCGCACGTCGGCGCCGCACTCGTCGTCGCGATGGCCACGGTCGCGCTCGGCGGACTACTCCTGCTCGCCGTCTCTCACAACTCTGCGATGCATCCGGGGACCGGCCGCCTGAACGGGCTCGGCGGGGACTCGAACACGGTCGCGTCGCTGTTCGCGCTCGGGATGCCGCTCGCGCTCGCGCTCGCGTTCCGGGCTCGACAGCGAGCGCGTTGGATTGCGAGCGCCGCGGCGCTGCTGCTCGGCGGGAGCATCGTCGCCGCACGCTCGCGCGGTGCGCTGGTCGCCGCCGCAGCCGGCTGCGGCGTTGCGGTCGCGCTCTGCCTCCCCGGCCGTCGCGCCCTTCGCGGCCTGGGCGCGGTCGCCCTCGGGACCACCGTCTGCGCGGCAGCGATGACGCAGCCGGTCGGGACGGTCGAGTCGCCGTCGGCGCATGCGCCGCGCACGGCTGACATCAAGCGGACGGGACCCCACCACGCCTACATCAACGCGGAGCTCTCCCTTCGGCTCGAGGACGACATCGGCGCCTCCGTCCCCGGGGAGCCGCTCGCTGACCCGCACCGCAGCTTCCTCAACTCGAGCGGTCGCGTGGAGGCCTGGGTCGGCGCGCTCGAGCAGGCGTCCGACAGGCCCGTGGTCGGCTATGGCTTCGGTACCGAAGCGCAGGTCTTCGTCGACCGCTACCTCGCCTTCCAGGGAGCCTACGTCGAGGACGCGTACATCGGGCTCGTCCTCCAGCTCGGGATAACGGGACTCGCGTGCCTCGCGTTTGCGTTCTTGGTCCTCGGCAGGCGCATCGCGGCTGGCTTCCGCCTCGCCCGGGACGGGAACGGGCTGGTGGGGGCAGGCTTCGCCGGTGCAGCCGTCGGGGGCCTCGTGCTGGCGCTTTCGCAGTCGTTCCTCGTCTCCGCCGGGAACGTCGCCTCGCTGACCTTCTGGCTTGCCCCGCTCGCGGCGGGGGCGGCTCTCCGCCAGGGCAGCGCGTCGCAGTAGCGCGGCGATTCGTCACCGGGCCGGCTGGTTCGGCACGCGTGTTCAGGGCCGGGCGGCTGAACTATCCTTGTCCCGCTTTGCGCCGTCTCTCCCTCCACGCCCACGTCCTGCCAGTCGCCGGGGTTGCCGCGTGATGTCGGACAAGCCGAGCGTGAGGCCCCGGGTGCTGGTCCTGAACCAGTACTACGCCCCGGGCCTCGAGGCGACCGCGCAGCTTCTCGCGGCGCTCTGCGAGGGGATCGCCGACGAGTTCGAGATCCACGTCGTCACCGGCCGTCTGCGCGGAACGAAAGGGGGCGAGGCGCCGGGCCTTTTCGAGCGCAACGGCGTGATGGTCGAGCGCGTGCGTTCGACCGCTTTCGACCGCCGGCTGCTCAGGCTGCGTGCGC
>JAWVDX010000206.1:0-7130 GCA_033857015.1 Gaiellaceae bacterium | reverse complement strand
GCCGTGTCGGTGCCGCCGGCCTCGTGGGCGAGGATCTGCTGGGTGCGCAGCGCGATCTTTGCCGCCCGCTCCGAGGGGAGCGCGAGCGCCTCGTCGAAGCCGTTCGTGTGCAGCGACTGCGCCCCGCCCATGATCGCCGCCAGCGCCTGGATCGCGACGCGCACGACGTTGTTCTCCGGCTGCTGCGCCGTCAGCGTCGACCCGCCCGTCTGCGCGTGGAAGCGCAGCGCCAGCGCCTTCGGGTTCGTCGCGCCGAAGCGCTCCTTCATGACCCGCGCCCAGATGCGCCGCGCCGCCCGGAACTTCGCCACCTCCTGCAGGAAGTGGTTGTGCGCGTTGAAGAAGAAGGAGAGCCGCGCGCCGAAGTCGTCCGGCGAGAGCCCCGCCGCCACCGCCGCCTCGCAGTAGGCGATCCCGTTCGCGACCGTGAAGGCGAGCTCCTGCACCGCCGAGGAGCCGGCCTCGCGGATGTGGTAGCCGGAGATCGAGATCGTGTTCCAGCGCGGCAGATGCTCCGCGCAGTAGGCGAAGAGATCCGTCGTCAGGCGCATCGAGGGGCGCGGCGGGAAGATGTAGTTCCCGCGCGCGACGTACTCTTTGAGGATGTCGTTCTGGACCGTGCCGCGCAGCTCGCTCGGCGCCACGCCCTGCTTCTCCGCCACCAGCTCGTAGAGGAGCAGGAGCAGCGCGGCGGGTGCGTTGATCGTCATCGACGTCGAGACCTTGTCGAGCGGGATGCCGTCGAGCAGCGTCTCCATGTCGGCGAGCGAGTCGATCGCCACGCCGGTGCGCCCGACCTCGCCGAGCGCGCGCGGGTCGTCGGAGTCGAGGCCCAGCTGCGTCGGCAGGTCGAAGGCGATCGAGAGGCCGGTCTGGCCCCGCTCGAGGAGGTAGCGGAAGCGCTCGTTCGTCTCCTCCGCCGAGGCGAAGCCCGCGTACTGGCGGATCGTCCACGGGCGGCCGCGGTACATGTCCTCGTACGGGCCTCGCGTGTACGGATAGGTGCCGGGCGGCTCCAGCTCGTGCTGCACATCCGCCGCGTCGTAGACGGGCTTCAGCTCGATGCCCGAGTCGGTGTGGCGCTCATCCACACGGCGATCTTAGGCGGCGGGGATAGGCTTCGAGGGTGAGGGTCGTCGTCAAGCTGTTCGCCGGCGTGCGCGAGCGCGCGGGCACGCGCGAGCGGGTGCTCGACCTGCCGGAGGGCGCGCGACTCGCGGACGTGTGGGCGGCGCTCGAGCTCGGTGACGAGCCGGGCGGGCTGCTCTACGCGCGCAACCGTGCCTACGCTGCGCCGGAGGAAGGGCTCGCCGACGGAGACGAGGTCGCGCTCATCCCGCCGGTGTCCGGCGGGGACTTCCGCCTCTCCGCCGAGCCGCTGTCGGTCGAGGCCGCGATCGAGGAGGTCGCGGACGACGCGGCCGGCGCCATCGCGACCTTCGTCGGCACGACGCGGAACCGCTCGCGCGAGCGCGCCGTGCTCCACCTGGAGTACGAGGCCTACGAGGGCATGGCCGAAGAGGTCATGTCCGAGCTGGGCGCGGCGCTGGCGGAGCGCTACGACCTCTGCGCCGTCGCGATCCACCACAGGGTCGGGCGCGTCGGGATCGGCGAGCGCAGCGTCGTCGTCGCCGTGTCCGCCCCGCACCGTCAGGATGCGCTGGCGGCCTGCGCCGAGGCGATCGACACGCTGAAGCAAACCGTGCCGCTCTGGAAGAAGGAGATCTACGAAGGGGGCGAGGAATGGATCGGTCAGGGCTCGTGACGACGGACGGCTGGGTGCAGAACCTGATCGACTGGAGCGGGGCGGCGCCCGGCGAGGCGGTGCTCGTCCTCGTCGACGAGCCCAATCGCGCGGAGGGCGAGGAGCTGATGCGGGCGCTGCAGGAGCACGGCTCCGAGGCGGAGCTCGCGCTCTGGGCCGGCGAGGGACGCCCCTGGCAGGAGACGCCGCCCGAGCTGCTGGCGATCGCCGGGCGCGTGACGCTCTACATCTTCATCGCCGCGGAGCCGCAGGGCGCGGAGGCGGCCGCACGCTTCGGGATGCTGCACGCCGTGGCGGACAACGGTGGCCGGGGCCTCTTCCTCGGCTTCGTCGACGGCGAGCTGCTGCGGGCCGACCTCTCGGAGCCGCAGCCCGACCTGGGCGCGGTCGCAGACGGGCTGCTCGAGCAGCTGCGCGACGCGAAGGAGCTGCACCTGCGCGGCCCGGCGGGCACCGACCTCGTGCTGCGCGTCGAGGGACGTCCCTGGATCACCGACGCGCACGGGAGCGTCACGGGGAACGGCGGCAACTTCCCGGGCGGCGAGGTCTTCGCCGCTCCGCTCGAGGACGGCGCGGACGGCGTGCTCGTCGCGGACGTGACCGTCCCGTACACGGTCGAGGGGCTCGTCGACGAGCCGGTGACGCTGCGCTTCGAGCGCGGGCGGGTGACGTCGATCGAGGGCGGCCGCGCCGCAACGATGCTGCGCGAGCTCGTCGCCGGTGCCGGCGCCGGGGCCGACGTCGTCGCGGAGGTCGGCATCGGCTTCAACCCGACGATCCAGCCCCGCGGCCACGTGATGCTGGACGAGAAGGCAGCGCGGACGGCGCACGTCGCGATCGGGCGCAACACCGGCCCGTACGGCGGCGTCAACGACGCCAAGATCCACGTGGACTGCATCTTCTCGCTGCCGCAGATCGAGGTCGACGGGCGCCCGCTGGAGCTGCCCTCGTGAGCGACCTCTGGGGCGACCCGCCACGCGAGCCGGCGCCGCCGCCGATCGAGCTGCGCCACTACGACCCGATCCAACCGAAGAGCGGCCTGCGCGAGCTGCTGCGGAAGCTCCTGGCGCCGTTCATCGCGGTCGGGATCCTGCTCGCGAAGTTCAAGTTCCTGATCTTCGCGCTCTTCAAGCTGAAGTTCGCCGCGACCGCGCTCTCGATGTTCGTCTCGGTCGGCGCCTACGCGCTCTTCTTCGGCTGGTGGTTCGCAGTCGGTGCGGTGCTGCTCATCTTCGTGCACGAGATGGGCCACGTCATCGAGCTGCGCCGCCAGGGCGTCCCGGCCAGCGCGCCGCTCTTCATCCCCTTCGTCGGCGCCTCGATCGGGATGCGCGGCCTGCCGGACGACGCGTGGCGCGAGGCGCGGGTCGGGCTCGCGGGCCCGGTCGTCGGCTCGCTCGGCGCCGCCGCCTGCTGGCTCGCGGGCGTCCAGCTCGACTCCGATCTGCTGCGCGCGCTCGCCTACTGGGGCTTCCTGATCAACCTCTTCAACCTGATCCCGTTCCTCCCGCTCGACGGCGGGCGCGCGGTTGCCGCGCTGCACCCGGCCGTCTGGGGCATCGGCCTGCTCGCGCTCATCGGCTTCGTCGTCATCGCGCCGAACCCGATCCTGCTCCTCATCCTCCTGCTCGGCGGCTTCGAGGTCTGGCGGCGCTGGAAGCAGCGCCACGAGCCGCAGTACGCGGGCTACTACAAGGTCACCGCCGCCCAGCGGCTGGCGATCGCCGTCACCTACTTCGGCCTCGCCGCCACGCTTGCGCTCGCGATGTACGAGCTCCGCAACATCCCGCATTGATGGAGGACAGGCGGATCCTCGACCAGAAGGCGACCGCCGACATCGAGCGGGAGGTCGAGCGGATCGCCACGGAGTTCCGCACCGGCTTCGAGGCGGTCGGCCGGATCGACCGGCCCACCGTCACGATCTTCGGCTCGGCGCGCAGCCGCGAGAGCGATCCGGCCTACGCCGCCGCGCGCGAGACTGCGTCCGGGTTCGCCAGGGCAGGCTGGGCGGTCGTGACGGGCGGCGGCCCCGGGATCATGGAAGCGGCAAACCGCGGCGCGCAGGAGGCGGGCGGGCTCTCGATCGGCTTCAACATCGAGCTCCCGCACGAGCAGGAGGGCAACCCCTACTGCGACATCGCCCTCACCTTCGAGCACTTCTACGTCCGCAAGACGATGTTCGTCAAGGCGGCCGAAGGCTTCGTCATCTTCCCCGGCGGCTTCGGCACGCTGGACGAGCTCTACGAGTCGCTGACGCTGATCCAGACGCGCAAGATCCTGGAGTTCCCCGTGGTCCTCTTCGACACGGAGTACTGGGGCGAGATGCTGAGCTGGATCAACGAGCAGCTGCTCCACGACGGGATGATCTCGCCCGAGGACGTCGCGCTCCTCTCGACGACGAGCGAGCCGGCCGAGGCGGTGCGCATCATCGTGGACAGCCACGAGCGCAAGGGCAACTCGCCGGCGCCGGACGCGGCCAAGGCCGACGCGCAGTAGCGCCTACTCCGGCAGAAGCCTGAACGCCGAGCAGTGCCGCGGACGGACCGCGCCGAAGTGACGGTGGTCGAGCGTGACGAGCACGTCAGTCTCCAGGCGCTCGGCGAGGGCGACGACCGATGCGTCTGTCCCACCGAGGGGGAAGTCCCGGTACTGCGCTGCCAGTTCCGCGATCCGCGGCCAGTCCTCCGCGACGGGAGCCTCCACGTCGAAGCCGGCGAGCGCAGCGAGGAATTCGGCCTCGACGTCGGGGCCCAAGCGCCTGCCGACGATGAACGTGACCTCCGCGATCACGAGCGCTGGGATGACGAGGTCCAGGTCAGTCCGCTCGAGGGTCGCGACGCACCGTGCGTGATCCTGGTCGGACGAATCGGTTGCCGCATAGAGCGGTCCAGCGTCGACGACCGCGATCACTCGGGGCGCCACTCGGCCTCGAGGATGTCCTCGAGGTTGCGTGCGGTGGCGCTCTCGCCACTCGCGCCAAGGGCCGCGAACGGAAGCTCGCGGCGTTCGGCGTCAAGTCCGAGATGGGCTACGAGCGCGGCTCGGGCGACCCCCGAGACCGATGTGCGCTTGCGTCGCGCCTCACGCGCCAGCGCGACCGCGACGTCATCTGGCAAGCTGATTGTTGTGCGCTTCATACGCGCATACTAGCATCAGTGCGTCCGCTCAAACGCCGGCGTCCGGCGGCAGCACGAAGTACGGCCCCGGAGGCGTGCGACCCGGCCCGTAGATCGCCGTCGGACCACTCGGGATGTAGGTCGACCGGAACGTGTCCTTGCGCAGTAGCTTCCCGCGCTCGTACACCGTGCGCGCGACGCTGACGCTGAAGCCGCTCGCGTTGCTGCCGCCGAGGATCCGCACCGAGCCGGCGGCCGCGCTCGGGTCGACGGCGTAGCTCATCGTCGGCGAGCGCCAGTTCACCTTCGGGCCCGTGGACGACACGATGCGACGGCCCTGCGGCGTCCCGTAGAACGAGAAGGTCAGCGTCGAGCTCGTGTACGAGGTCGTGATGAGGATCGCGTGCTTCATGTCATTCTTGAAGACGAGATCCGGCCCGCCCCAGGACACCGTCGCGTCGCGCCCGAGCGGGTAGTGGCTGAGGTAGAGGTTGTGGTTCGTCCGCTTGACGATCGGCAGCCCGGCCTCGAACGCGTTGTTGAAGAGCGTCGTCGCGGTCTGGCAGACGCCGCCGCCGATCGACGGGAGGACGAGGCTGCCGATGATCATCTGCCCCTCGAGGAAGCCACGCTCCGAGGTGCGCGGGCCGACGACGTCGTTGAACGAGAACACCTCGCCGGGCTTGATGATCGTCCCGGCGATGAAGTCCGCCATCAGGTGCACGTTGTGGATCCGGTTCGACGACGAGGCGCCCATGTCGGTGGTGAACGTCGTCAGCCGGCGGCGGATCCCGAGCGCCTGCGCCTCCTCGGTCGTCAGGTCGGCAGGACGTGCGGTCAGCGGCAGCGTGGCGCTGCGCTCGGTGCCCGGCACCGAGGCGGCGGCGAGGATGAGCTGCGCCGCAGCGTGGGCGTCGACGTCGACGCCGTCACGGCTCGGGAGGAGCGACACCGTCGTGCCGTGGACGACGAAGCGGGCGTTCTTCGCGCGCTTGCGCCACGGCGCGAGCGGCGCGGCGACGAGCTTCGCGAGGCGCTTCTCGTCCAGGCCGATCGCGTAGTTGCGACGCTCCGGCGTGAAGACGAGCAGCCGCGCGAGCCGCTCTGGGGAGAGCCGCGCCACTTCCTGGCCCGCGTACTGCAGGCTGATCGGGGCGACCAGGTCGGCGCGCACCTGTGCAGCGGCCGCCGTCGCGGCAGCGTCGCTCACCTCGGGCCGGGCTACGACGTAGGAGACGGCCACGGTGCCCTCGCCGCTTGCGACGCTTGCGCGCAGCGCTGCGAGGAGGGCGCGGCTGTCCACTCCGGTGCCCTCCGCTGAAGGCGTGACACTTACCTCCGTCCCGTTGAGGACGATCTGCGCCGAACGCGGGGCCTTCGTCGATTGCTGGAGCCGGCGCAGGAGGCGGCGTACGCCGAGGCGGCGGCCGTGGAGCACGGGCTGCAGCTCGTCGCGTACCGGGACGGGCGAGACGAGCGCGAGGCCGCGTCCCACGATGGAGCCCTTCCGCGCCGCCACGGCCCGCTGCGCCGTCAGCGGGGCGTCGAGGCGCAGCACCTCTCCCGGGCTGATCCGGAGGCGGCGGTCACCGGCGACGAGGACGATCTGCCGCGCCAGCCGCGGCGCGAACACGCCGCGCACCGACTCCTCGATCTGGGCCTGCGAGCGCCCGCCGACGTCCACTCCGGCGACGCGCACCCAGGGGAGCGCCTCGCCGCGATAGGCGTAGGCGCGCGCGCCGGCGACCGACACGGCGACGAGCGCCACGAGCAAGACGGCGCACACCGTCCAGCCGGCGAGAAACAGCCCGGAGCGATTCGATTGGGTGCGGCCCGCCTCGATCACGATGCTCTCATCCTGCCTGCCCGGGTTGAAGCGCGAGTAAAGCCTGCTACTCCGCGTGATGCGTCAACGAGAGCACGTCGGGGCGGTGGTAGTGCCCGGCCGGATCGAAGCGCTGCCGTTCCTGCTGGAGCAGCTCCGGCTCGAGCGTCGCGGTCAGGATGCCCTCCTCGCCGTAGAGCGGGCCGGCGAGATAGGCGCCCGACGGGGCGAGGATGGCGCTGCCGCCGCGGCCGACGAGGTCGTCCGTCAGCTCGTCGCGGAACGGGAAGTCGTCCGGGTACGACGCCTTGCGCTGGAAGGAGCAGGGGCTGATCACGAAGGAGCGCGACTCCCGGGCTATGTGGACGAGCGTGGACTGCCACGCGTCCCCGTCGTCGGCGGTCGGGGCGAGGTAGAGCTCGAG
>JAWVDX010000205.1:0-5131 GCA_033857015.1 Gaiellaceae bacterium | reverse complement strand
ATGCTCGCCCTCGGGCACCTCGCCGGGCGTCGAGCGGTACATGAGCTTCGGCTCGAGCACGACGACCGGATCCGGGTCGCGAATCGCGGCGGCGAGCAGCCCCTTCGCGTCGGCCGGCGTCGAGGGGACGCACACCTTCACCCCGGGCGTGTGTACGTAGTAGGTCTCGGGCGAGTCGTCGTGCAGCTCCGGGGCGCGGACGCCGCCGCCGTAGGGCATGCGGATCGTGATCGGGAAGGCGAGCTGCCCGTGCGAGCGCCAGCGGTAGCGGCCGACATGGGTGATCAGCTGGTCGAGCGCCGGGTAGCTGAACGCGTCGTACTGCAGCTCGCAGACGGGCCGCCAGCCCGCCATGCAGAGGCCGACCGCGGTGCCGAGGATCCCCGCCTCGGCTAGCGGCGTGTCGACACAGCGCTCATCTCCGAACCGATCGCGCAGGCCGGCGGTGGCACGGAAGACCCCGCCCGAGCGGCCGACGTCCTCGCCCATGACGAGCACCCGCTCGTCGCGCTCCAGCTCCACGTGGAGCGCGTCGTTCACCGCCTCGACCAGCGTCAGCTCAGGCACCGAGGATCCTCCGGAGCTCCGCGAGGTCGTCTGCGAACGAGGCGGGCGGGCTCGCGAACGTCGTCTCGAAGACGAGGCCGATGTCCGCCGGAGGCAGGGCCTCCGCCTCCTTCATCCCGGCCCGGACGACGTCCTCCGCCTCGGTGCGCAGCGTCGCCACTGTCTCGTCCGAGAGCAAACCGCGCCGCCGGAGATACCCCTCGTACATCGCGAGGCACTCGTGCTGGGCCTCCTCCTCGACGCGCTCCGCATCCATGTAGGTGCGCGGATCGTCCGCCGTCCCGTGCGGGGCGGCGCGGTAGGACAGCGCCTCGATGAACGTCGGCCCCTCGCCGGCGCGGGCCCTTGCGACCGCCTCGCGGGTCACCTCGTACACCGCGAGCACGTCGCGCCCGTCCACGCGCACCCCGGGCATCCCGTAGCCGAGCGCCTTGTCGGCGAGCGTGCGCGCATGGGTCTGGCGCTCCACCGGCGTCGAGATCGCCCACTGGTTGTTGTTGCAGAAGAGCACGACCGGCGCCTCCATCACGCCGGCGAAGTTGGCGCCCTCGTGGAACGCGCCCTCGGAGGTGGCGCCGTCGCCGAAGTAGACGATGGCGCAGGTGTCCTCGCCGTTCAGCCTGGAGCCCCAGGCGAAGCCGGTCGCGTGCGGGACGTGCGTCCCGATCGGCACGCAGATCGACGCCACGCCGTAGTCGGCCGGGTTCCACCAGCCATCCGGGTGCCCGCGCCACCAGGACAGCACCGTCGAGACGGGCATCCCGCGCAGGAGGCCGATCGCGGACTCGCGGTAGGACGGGAAGATCCAGTCCCGCCGCTCGAGCGCGTGCACCGAGCCGGCCTGCATCGCCTCGTGGCCCCAGAAGATCGCGTAGGTGCCGATCCGCCCCTGGCGGTGGTAGACGACGGAGCGCTCGTCGTAGACGCGGAGGAGCAGCATCGAGCGGTAGAGCGCGAGCAACTCCTCGTCCGGGAGGGAGACGTCTCCGTCGGCCAGTGCCGCGCCGTCCCCGATCACCCGCCGAAGGTCCTGGTCCGGCAGCACCTGCGCCATTCTGCGAACTGTAACCGTCGATAGAGGTTCCTACACTGAGACGCCGGCCCAGGCGTCCCGGTGCTCTCGCTAGAGTTGCCTCTCCCGCCGCGCGCGCCTCTCCACCGAGGCGTCACGCGGAGCTCCGCGTCCCCTGAGGCTGCCGTGCCCCTGATCGAGACAACCGGCCTGACCAAGGTGTTCCGCCAGCCCGTGAAGGATCCGGGGCTCTCCGGCTCGCTCAAGCACCTGTTCACGCGGCAGTACAAGGATCACGTTGCGGTCTCCGGGATCGACCTCTCCATCGAGGCGGGCGAGGCGGTCGCCTACGTCGGGCCGAACGGGGCCGGCAAGTCGACGACGATCAAGATGCTGACGGGGATCCTCGTGCCGAGCGCCGGGGAGATTCACGTCGCGGGGCTCGTCCCGCACAAGCAGCGGATCCAGAACGCGCGCAACATCGGCGTCGTCTTCGGCCAGCGCACCCAGCTCTGGTGGGACATCCCCGTGCGCGAGTCGCTCGGGCTGCTGCGCGACATCTTCGACGTCCCCCGCGACGTCTACCTCGAGCGCATCGCGCGCTTCACGGAGCTGCTCGAGCTGGAGGAGATCCTCCCCTCGATCGCGCGCCGGCTCTCGCTTGGCCAGCGCATGCGCGCCGATCTTGCGGCGGCGCTCCTGCACAACCCGAGGATCCTCTACCTCGACGAGCCGACGATCGGGCTCGACATCGCCGTCAAGGATCGTGTCCGCGCCTTCATCCGCCAGCTCGTCGCGGAGAGCGGGACGACCGTGATGCTCACGACGCACGACCTCGGCGACATCGAGGACATCTGCAAGCGGATCGTCATCATCGACGAGGGGCGGATCATCTACGACGGCGACATCCAGGCCGTCAAGGACACCTTCGCCCGCGAGCGGTCGATGCACTTCTTCGCACGCGAGCCGGTGGAGCTGGACGCGATCCGCGAGCGGCTCGACGGCGTCGAGGTGATCGCCGGCGAGACGCCGGAGGAGCTGCAGGTGCGCTTCGACCGGTTCGACACGACGGCGGGCGACGTGGTCGGCGCGGTCATGGCCGTCGCCGACATCGTCGATGTGCGCATCGACGAGCCGGCGATCGAGGACGTCGTCCGCAAGGTGTACGCGGGCCAGCTCGACCTGTCCGCGACCTGATAGCCCACCGGCACCATGTCACGGGGTCTGACCCCGGGACATGTTCCGACAGGACACGTGTGTGCCGCAAAGCGCGTCCTCGCGCCGACGCGGCTTGCGCGGCGGTTCGACGAAGACGGTGTCCAAAAGGGGCGCGGATATGCGCAGATGCATCGTGTTCCGCGAGCTCGTTGGGGAGGGTCAGACGAGGACGTCCAGGGCGTTCCGCTCGCACTCGAAGAGCGCCTCGGTGACGTCGCCCAGATCCTCGCCGTCCGCCTGTAGCGGGAGCGGACGGTCGCAGACGATCTCGATCCGGTCGAGGTCGTGGCCGTACAGCGTCCGCCGCCGGTTGAAGCCGCGTCCGAGGAAGCTCGCGGCGAAGAGCCGGGGGATCGAGCGGCGGCGCACCTCGGTCGGCGCGGCGACGTCGAGGCCGAGCTCGAAGCGGGCCGCCGGCGCGAAGTGCAGTGCAACGGGGCCGGCATAGGTCGTCGGATCGGTGTTCGCGACGATCGCGAAGGCGGCGCGGCCGAGGCCCTTGATCTCGAGCGCCGGCGGGAAGCGGCCGCTGTTCTCCGCCACGACGAGGGCGATCGCCTTCAGGAAGGCGAGGTCGCCGGGGCGCTTGCCGTCCTCGGAGCGCCCGAGCTCGTCCACCTTGCGGACCGCGGCAGCGTCGAAGCCGATCCCGGCCTCGAAGCCGAAGCGCCAGCCGTTGACGCTGCCGAGCGAGATGCTCCGCGTCCGCCCGGCCTCGAGCGCCTGGGCGATCTGCCGCGCCGCACGCACCGCGTCGCGCGGCAGCCCGAGGGCGCGCGGCAGGACGCTCGTGCCGCCTCCGGGAACGAATCCCACCGGCAGCCGCGAGTCGAGCCCGTTCAGGATCTCGTTGTAGCCGCCGTCCCCGGAGAGCCCGACGATCGCGTCGAACCCGTCCCCCGAGGCCGTCTGCGCCAGCTCGGTCGCGTGCCGCGGCCGCTCGGTGCGCAGCGTCGTCACGTCGGCCACCGCGCCCAGCTCCGCCTCGACGCGCTCGACGGTCTGCTCGCTGACTCCGCTCGCGAACGGGTTGACGATGAGAGCCACACGCTTCACCTGGCGAGAATGACATGCGCGCCAGGTCGCACAAAGCTAGAGGTGTGTCGCGTACCCCCGCATCCCGTCGAGGAGGAGCGCATGGAAGCCGTCGGCGACCGCGTCCACGTCCGCACTCGGGCGGAGCCACGTGAACGCCCAGTTGGCGGCCGACAGCGCGAGCAGCGCAGCGACCCGCTCGTCGAGGTCGGTGCGCAGCTCCCCGCGCTCGCGGCCCTCGCGGAAGTAGGCGCGGAACCGCTCCTCGTAGCGCCGCCGCTCCGCCACGATCTCGTCGCGCCGCTCGCCCTCGAGGTACCGCCACTCGCTGACGAACACCGTGGCGAGATCGAGCTGCTCCGCGACGACCCGGAGATGCGCGCGCAACGCGAGGCGGATCCGCTCCGGCGCCGGCGCATCCTCCGGCACGCCGTCGAGCCCCGCATGGAACGCCGTCGCGCCCGCGCGCATCGCCTCGTAGAGCAGCTCCTGCTTCGACGCGACGTGAGCGTAGACCGAGGCCTTGCGGATCCCGAGCGCCTGCGCGAGATCCTCCAGGGACGTGCCGTGATAGCCCCGCTCCGCGAAGAGCCGGGCCGCCTGTCGGGTGACTTCGTCGCGTCGAGACACTGGTTACCTACCGATCGGTAGGGTATAACGGATGGCATGAGCGAGGCCGAGTTCCTCGAGCACGTCCAGAGCGGTGGCCAGGTCGAGACAGGCGACTGGATGCCCGCGGAATATCGCGCGCGCCTCGTCAAGTTCATCGAGATGCACGGAAACTCCGAGCTGATGGGCGTCCTGCCCGAGCGCGAGTGGATCCTCCGTGCGCCGACCCTCCAGCGGAAGCTCGCGCTGACCGCGAAGGTGCAGGACGAGGTTGGTCACGCGCAGCTGATCTACCGCGTCGTCGAGGACCTCGGCAAGCCGCGCGAGCAGTGCCTTGCCGACCTCGTCGCGGGCAAGGCGAAGTTCCACAACGTCTTCCACTACCCGACGCGTACGTGGGGCGATGTGGGAGTCATTGCCTGGCTCGTCGACGCGGCCGCGATCATCAGCCAGAAGGCGCTGCTCAAATGCTCGTACGCGCCCTACGCGCGGATCATGAAGAAGATCTGCTGGGAGGAGTCGTTCCACATCCTGCACGGCCGCGACGTGATCCTCACGCTCGTGAACGGCACGAACGAGCAGCGCGAGCTCGTGCAGGACGCCCTCGACCGCTGGTGGAAGCCGCTGATGCACTTCCACGGCAACCCGACCGAGGCAGACGACGACCCGCTCGTCCGCTGGCGGATCAAG
>JAWVDX010000204.1:0-6848 GCA_033857015.1 Gaiellaceae bacterium | reverse complement strand
TCAGCTCGGAGCTCTCGCTCGAGGCCGTGCTCCAGCGCGTGCTCGAGACCGCGGCCGAGCTGACCGGCGCGGCCTACGCGGCGCTCGGCGTCATCGATCCCTCCGGCAAGGCGCTCGAGCGGTTCCTCACGCACGGGATCAGCGCCGAAGCGCACGCCGCGATCGGGGAGCTACCGCGCGGCCGCGGCATCCTCGGCGCGCTGATCGCCGACGCGACGCCGCTGCGGCTCGAGCGCATCGCCGACGATCCGCGCTCGGTCGGCTTCCCGCCGAACCATCCGCCTATGGGCAGCTTCCTCGGCGTGCCGATCCTCCTGCGCGGCGTCGCCTACGGCAACCTCTACCTGACCGAGAAAGCGGGCGCCGAGCAGTTCACGGAGGAGGACGTCGAGCTCGTCCGTCTCCTCGCCGCGCAGGCGGCCGTCGCGATCGAGAACGCGCGCCTCTACGAGTCGGCGACGCGCTGGTCGAGCCAGCTCGAGTCGCTCAACGAGGTCGGCGACGCGCTCGTCAGCGAGATCGACCTGCAGCGCCTGCATGCGCTGGTCGCGCGCCGGCTGCGCGAGCTGCTCGGCTGCAAGGTCGTCGCGATTGGGCTGCCCGTGGGGGACAGGGCCGTGCGCTGGGCCACCGCGGACGGCGAGGGAGCCGAGCAGATCGTCGGCACGGAGGCGAGCGCCACCGACTCGAAGAGCGGCCGCATCCTGGAGCGCAAGCGCAGCGAGCGGATCGACTCCATCCTCGACGATCCGGAGGTGAACGTCGAGATGGCGCGCATCCTCCAGATGAACGCGGCGCTCTGGGTGCCGCTGCTCCTGCGCGAGAAGGCGATCGGCGTGCTGATGGCGGTGGACAAGCTGGGCGGCGACCCGCGCTTCAGCGACGACGACCTGCGCCTCGCCGAGGCGTTCGCCGCGCGCGCGAGCGTGGCCGTCGACCTCTCCCAGCGCGTCGCCCGCGATTCGCTGCGCCGCGTCGTCGCCGGCCAGGAGCTCGAGCGCCAGCGCCTCGCCCGCGAGCTCCATGACGAGACCGGGCAGGCGCTGACGTCCATCCTGCTCGGCCTCCACTCGGTCGAGGAGGCGAAGGACGCAGAGGCGCGGAAGCTTGCGGTCGCCGAGCTGCGCGAGCTCGTGACCGACACGCTCCACGACGTGCGCCGGCTCGCGGTGGAGCTGCGTCCGAAGGCGCTCGACGACTTCGGGCTCGTGCCGGCCCTCGAGCGGCTCACGAGCGGCTTCGCCGAGACCACCGGGATCGCAGTCGAGCTCGAGGCCGGGCTCGGTGACGAGCGGCTGACTCCCGAGATCGAGACGGCCCTCTATCGCATCGTGCAGGAGGCGCTCACGAACGTCGTCAAGCACGCCCGCGCGCGGCGGGTCAGCGTCGTCGTCACGCGCCGGCCGGGCTCCGTCTCGACGCTGATCGAGGACGACGGCCGCGGCTTCGAGCCGCCGGAGGACGGCCAGGGCCTCGGCGTGGTCGGCATGCGGGAGCGCGTCGCCCTCCTCGACGGGCGGCTGCAGATCGAGTCGGGCGCGCAGGGCGGCACGACGATCGCCGTCGAGGTGCCGGTCGGATGACGATCCGTGTCGTGCTCGTCGACGACCATCCGGTCATCCGGGCGGGGCTCCGGCTGCTGCTCGATCGCGAGGCGGACATCGAGGTCGTCGGCGAGGCGGGCGACGCGCACCAGGCGATCTTCGAGGTGCGCGAGCACCAGCCGGACGTCGTGCTCACCGACGTCGTCATGCCGGGCCAGAGCGGGATCGAGGTCACGCCCCAGCTCCTGAAGGAAGCGCCGGGGACGAAGGTGCTCGTCCTCTCGATGCAGGACGACCCGCGCTACATCCGCGAGGCGTTCGCAGCCGGCGCGTCCGGCTACGTGCTGAAGGAGGCCGCCGACTCGGAGCTCGTCGCGGCTGTGCGTGACGTGGCGGCCGGGGGCAGCTACGTCAACCCCGACCTCGGCGCGCGCATGATCGCGGCCGACGTGAAGGCCCGCGCCGAGGCGGAGGCCGATCCGCTGACCGACCGCGAGCGCGAGGTCCTGCGCCTGCTCGCCCTCGGTCACACGAATCAGGAGATCTCGAAGCTGATCTTCGTCTCCGTGCGCACGGCCGAGACGCACCGCGCGCACATCATGCAGAAGCTCCGCCTCGAGACACGCGCCGAGCTCGTGCGCTACGCGCTCGCCCACGAGCTGCTGGACGCCGAGAGCTAGCTCCGGCCTGCGGCTTTTCCGCACCGCGCATGTGGCTCGCGCGGGCGCCGCGAAGCGCATTCCCCGGCATGCTGAGTCCATGAAGGCGAGCTACGGCGTCATCTGGCAGAACGGCGGCGCGCTGCGGGCGGGCAAGCTCGAGCTGGAGCCCCGCGCCGTGCGGCTCGAAGGCATCGACGACGACGGCGAGAGCCTCGTCTACGAGCTGCCGTACTCCGACCTCGTCGGCCTGCGGGTCGCCCGCGGGGCCGCCGAGCGCCTGGAGGGCCGGCCCACGCTGGTGCTCGCGCAGGCCGGCGGCGAGGAGCTCCGGGTCGCGAGCGTGGCGGAGAGCGGCATCGTCTCCGAGCTCGCGGAGAAGCTGAGCTCCCTCACGCACGCAAGCACGTACGACACGCTCGGCTGAGGAGCGTCCCGTCTGCTCGTGCGGCTTTCCCGCAGTCCCGGCGCGGCTGAGCCCCGCCCCGAGCGTGGCTCAGCCCCGATGCCGCCGGAGCCGGCACGCGCCAGGCTGAGATCGACAGCAACGAGGAGAAGAGATCATGAGGAAGCTACTCGAGGTAGGCGGGCTCATCGCAGGCGTCGTGCTCATCGCATTCGGCGTCGGCGCGATCGTGCTCAGCGTGAACGGCCGCTCCACCATCCACAACAGCCTCGCCGCCGAGAACATCGTCGGCTCGCCGGACATGACTCCCGCGGAGATCTCCGCAGCGGCGAAGGAGGCAGGCCTCGACGTCTCGAAGCTGGACATCCCGTCCATGAGCGTCGCCGGCCTCGCGATCACCAACGGTGACCGGGCACACGCCTTCGCGGGCTACATGCGGATCCACGCCCTCGAGGCGAGCGGCGGCCTGCCGTATGCCGACATGGGCCGGTTCCTCGCGGTCGAGAACACCCCGACTTCGGAGCTCGCCGGCAAGGGCGCGACGAACAACGAGAAGTACGCGCTCATCGACGCGACGACGAAGCAGCCGGTCGCCAACGGCGCCCGCAACACCTGGGTGACCGAGACCGCGCTCACCACGGCGCTCAACCTGGCCTACACGGCCCAGCAGATCGCGCTCTTCGGCCTCGTGGTCGGGATCGCCCTGCTGCTCAGCGGGATCGGCTTCCTGATCCTCGCCCTGGGCGGTGCGCTCGAGAGCGAGCGGCTCTTCTGGGCGATCAAGCCGAAGGCGAAGAAGCGGGCTGCACCCGTCATCGCCTGAGCCGCTGTCCCATCCGTCGCAGCGTGAGGCTCCCGGACCGGGAGCCTCACGCCGACGTAGACTCGCCTCCGATGGACGTCTACGCCGACCTCTTTCGCTACCGCGAGCTGTTCTCGAACCTGTTCCGCCGCGACCTGCAGGCGAAGTACAAGGGCTCGGTTCTGGGCGTCGCCTGGTCGCTGCTCACGCCGCTCATGCTGATGGCGATCTACTTCGTCGTCTTCTCGAAGATCCTGGGCGCGACGTTCCGCGGGATCGACAACTACGCGCTCTTCATGCTGACCGGGCTCGCCTGCTGGACGTTCGTCGCCTCGACGCTCCCGAACGCGTCGGTGTCGATGCTCTCGAACGCGAACCTGATCCGGAAGGTGCGCTTCCCGCGGCAGCTCGTCCCGCTCTCGGTCGTCGGCACGCAGCTCGTCGCGTTCGCGGCGATGCTGGTCGTCGTCGCGGTCGTGAACGCCGTCAAGCTGCCGGGGAACCGCGCCTGGGAATTCGCAGCGCTGCCGTTTGCGGCACTCCTCGTCTGCATCGTCGCGGGGCTCGCGCTCGCTGCGGCGGCGGCCAACGTGCTCTTCCGCGACGTCGAGCACCTGGTGAATTCCCTGCTCCTGCCGTTGTTCTTCCTGACGCCGGTGATCTACCCGCTCGATTCGCGCGCGCCCGGCCTCGGCGGCCACCCGCACGTGATCGCGTTCCTGCACTGGGCCAATCCGCTGGCGCCGGCGATCAACGCGGTGCGGGCGCCGCTCTTCGACGCGCAGGCGCCGGCCCTGGGCGACATGCTCTACACCGTCGTGGCTGCGGCGGTCTCGCTCTTCCTGGGCGCGGCGATCTTCCGCAAGCTCGACGACCGCATCGCGGTCGAGCTCTAGCTAGCTAGCTAGCGCTTCAGCTCGAGCGCGATCCGCCCGTCGTAGAGCCACGGCTCCGGATCGAACCCGTCCGGCTGCGCTGCCGCCGGCAGGCCCGCGACCGGATCGGCCCAGGCGGGCTCGAAGCCGCGCACCGCCGAGGGACAGAGCAGCGGCTGCGCGAACGCGGGCACCCGCCCGCGGCCCGGCGCCCAGGGTGCGAGCTCAGCCGGAGCCTTGCGGCGCAGGCCGGTTCGGGCCGCGACCGACCCGCCGACGAGCGCGTACCCCTCCTGGTGCGCGTCCAGCACGCGGCGCGACCAGTCCGGTGCCGGAGCGCAGCCGGGCGCGAGGTAGGCCACGGCCTCCGCGGCCGCCTCGTCGACGAGCGGCTCCTCCTGGGCGGCGAGCGCCCGCTCCGTCTCGGCGTCGCCGCCGACCGCGGCGAGCGCGCGCTGGATCCGCGGCTGCACCGTCACCTCGAGCTCGGGCGCGAGATTCCCCACCTCGCTGAACCAGCACGTGCCCTCGTCGACCAGGTCGAACGCGATCCGGTACCTCCCGGGCGGGATCGGACCGCGCACGTCGAGGGTCGCCTCGAGCTGGCCGTGCGGCTCGACCGGATGCGGGAGCAGCGTGTGCAGCCCGTCCCAATGGATCGGATTCCCCAGCTCGTCCAGCCAGTGGTAGGCGAGCCGCACGCGCGGGTGCGACCAGGCGAGCAGCCCGGCGTTCTCGAGCGCGACCCGCGCGTGACCGCGCGCACCGGCACGGATCGTCCCCACCTCGCAGGCGAGCCAGCGCACGGCGAGTGGCCCCTTTGGGACGGCGTGTTCCCTGACGAGCGGCATCTCCTAGGCGTCTAGTCTAAGGGCGTGGATGCCCCGCTCCTGGTGCGCGCCGCCCGCCGCGAGCCGGTGGAGCGGACTCCGGTCTGGTTCATGCGCCAGGCTGGGCGCTCGCTCCCGGAGTACCGGGCGATCCGCAAGGAGCACACGCTCTTCGAGATCTGCGCGCAGCCCGAGCTCTGTGCCGAGGTGACGCTGCAGCCGGTGCGCCGGCACGACGTGGACGCCGCGGTGATGTTCGCCGACATCATGTCGCCCGTCCTCGGGATGGGCATCGAGCTGGAGCTCGTCGAAGGCGTCGGCCCGGTGGTGCGCGAGCCGCTGCGCACGCACGCGGACGTCGCCCGTCTGCGCGTCCCGGACGCGGAGGAGTCGGCAGCGGCGCTCCTCGCCGGGGTGCGGCTCGTCCGCGCGGAGCTCGCCCCCGAGAAGGCGGTCATCGGCTTCTGCGGCGGCCCGTTCACCGTGGCCGGCTACCTCGTGGAGGGCAAGCCGAGCCGCGACTTCCCGCGCCTGAAGCAGCTGATGTACTCCGAGCCGGAGACCTGGTCCGCCCTCATGGAGCGGCTCAGCGAGGCGTTCGCCGGCTACGTCCAGGCGACTGTGCGGGCCGGCGCCGACGCGATCCAGCTCTTCGACTCCTGGGTCGGCGCGCTCTCGCCGGCGGACTACGCGGAGTTCGTCGCGCCGTGGTCGGCGCGCATCCTCGCCGCGGTGGACGTTCCGACGATCCATTTCGGCACGGGGACGGCGACGCTGCTCCCGCTCATGGCAGGTGCCGGCGGAGACGTCATCGGCCTCGACTGGCGCGTCCCGCTCGACCAGGGCTGGGACGCGGTCGGCGAGGAGCACGGCGTCCAGGGGAACCTCGACCCGACGCTCCTGCTCGGCCCCTGGGAGCGCATCGCCGCGGGGGCCGACGCGATCCTCGCGGCGGCGGCGGGCCGGCCGGGGCACATCTTCAACCTCGGGCACGGCGTCCTGCCGCAGACTGACCCGGCACTCCTCGGCCGGCTCGTCGAGCACGTCCGCGCCCGCAGCGCCGCGCCCCTCCCCGCGTGATGGCCGACGCGGCGGTCGTCCTGATGGCGTACGGGAGCCCCGAGCGCCTCGTCGACGTGCCGGCGTACTACGCGGACATCCGCGGCGGCCGCCCGATCGCCCCGGAGCATCTGGAGGATCTGGTCGAACGCTACCGTCGCCTCGGCGTCGAGGACGGCTCGCCGCTCAACGCGATCACCGAGGAGACCCGCGCCGCGCTCGAGACGGCTTTGGGGCTGCCGGTCTTCGCCGGGATGAAGCACTGGCAGCCACGGATTGCCGCCGCGGTGGAGCAGGCCCTCGCGGCCGGCGCGCAACGGATCGTCGGCCTCGTGCTCGCGCCGCACTACTCCGAGCTCTCCATCGCCGGCTACAGGCGGCTCCTCGAGGAGGCGCTCGCCGGCCGGGGAGAGCTGCGCATGGTGGAGAGCTGGCACGACGACCCCGGCTTCGTGCGGGTGCTCGCCGACAAGGTGCGCGGCACGCAGGCGCACGTCGTCTTCACGGCGCACAGCCTGCCGGCGCGGATCCTCGACCACGGCGACCCGTACGAGCAGCAGCTCCACGAGACGTCACGGCTCGTCGCGGAGCTGGCCGGCCTCGGCGACTGGTCGTTCTCCTACCAGAGCGCCTCGCCGACCGGGGAGCCGTGGCTCGGCCCCGACATCCTCGA
>JAWVDX010000203.1:0-5023 GCA_033857015.1 Gaiellaceae bacterium | reverse complement strand
GTCGCGACCAACTGCATGTCGGTCGCGGCGAGTCTCAGCGTGCGCAGCCGGTCGAACTGCTCGACGTACGCCCACAGCCGCTCGAGCGCGGCCGCGACACGCGCGGATTCCTCGAGGAACTCCTCGGCGAAAGCGAAGCCAGGCCCGCCGACGCCGACGCCGGTCGCGCGCTCGGCGTCGGCTACGTCGAGGATCGAGGTGCCTGCGGTCGGCATGAGCTCGACGACGCCGACGCGAGCGAACTGCTCGAGCAGTTCAGTGGCGAGCACCGTCGGCGGGTCGTCAGTCGCAGCGCGCTCGATGAGCCAGACTGGCGCCTCAAGCGGAGGCCGACGACTCACGGCGTTCGCCTCCCCACGTCGCGGCGCTCGTTCACACCCGGCGCGACCTTGCACGACTTGTGGAATCGGAAGCCCATCTCGCCCTCCCCCAACCTGACTCGAACCTGACTGCCGGGCAGGGTCGCGCCGTCCCGCCGGCCGCCCTTACAAGAAAACCCGCCAGGAGCGGCGGGTCTCTCAGAGCGGATGATGGGACTCGAACCCACGACCTTCTGCATGGCAAGCAGACGCTCTAGCCAACTGAGCTACATCCGCGCGGCGCCAAGTATAGCCTCGGTCACGCGGCCTCTCGCCCGTCCAGCGCGTGGCGGACGGCGCGGAGCATGTCGTCGGGCCGGAAGGGCTTGCTGAGGAACGGCGTCGCCCTGTGCTGGGGCGCCCCCTGCTTCGTGGCGAGCTCCTCGGAGTAGCCGGACATGAAGAGCACCCGCATCCGGGGACGCCTCGGCCCGAGGTGGCTCGAGAGATCCGGGCCGCTCATCCCGGGCATGACCATGTCCGAGACGAGCAGGTCGATCCGGTCGCTGTAGCCGTCCGCCAGGGTCAGTGCCTCGCTCCCCCGCCCCGCCTCCAGCACCGTGTAGCCGCCGCGCTCGAGGATCTTCCGCGCGAGGGAGCGGACGGCGCCCTCGTCCTCGACCAGGAGGACGACCTCGGACCCACCGGGGGAGCCGAGGCTGCGCACCGGCTCGAGGGCGGGAGCTGCCTGGAGCGCGACCGCCGGGAAGTACAGCGTGAACACCGCGCCCTCGCCCGGAGTGCTCTCCACCGAGATGGTGCCGCCGCTCTGCTTGACCATCCCGTAGACGGTCGCGAGCCCGAGCCCGGTGCCCGACTGCTTCGTCGTGAAGAACGGCTCGAAGAGGTGCGGCTCGACCTCGGGCGGAATGCCTCCGCCGGTGTCCGTCACGGACAGGGCGACGTAGCTTCCGACCGGGAGGTCGTTGCGGTCCGGCCCGGTTGCGTCGGTGACGTCAACGTTGCGGGTGGCGATGAGGATCTTCCCGCCGCCCGGCATCGCATCCCGTGCGTTCACGACGAGGTTCATGATCGCCTGCTCGATCTGCCCCGCGTCTGCGCGCACGCTGCGCAGGGCCGGCGCGGCGACCGTGACGATCTCGACGTCCTCGGCGATCATCCGCCGGAGCATCCGCGTGAGGTCTGTGACGAGCGTGTTCAGGTCGAGGAGCGTCGGGTTGAGGCGCTGCTTGCGGCTGAACGCGAGCAGCTGCTGCGTGAGCCCCGCTGCGCGCTGCCCGGCCTCCTGGATCTCGTTCACGTACGGCACGAGCTTCGGATCGCCGGCGACCTCCTGAAGGAGGAACTCCCCGTTGCCGAGGATCGCGGTCAGCAGGTTGTTGAAGTCGTGCGCAACGCCTCCGGCGAGCCGCCCGACGGCCTCCATCTTCTGGGCCTGGAGAAGATCCTGCTCGAGCCGGCGGCGCTCGTCGAGCTCCGACTGGAGCCGCATCGTGGCCCGCTCGAGCTCGGCGGTACGATCCGCGACGCTGACCTCGAGCGCAGCGGCCATGCCTCGCAGCGCACCGTTCGCCTCCAGCAGCTCGTCGGAGCTGAGCTCCATCGAGCGCTCCAGCATGTTGCGGTCGGCGTCGAACTGGCGGTAGGCGGCATCTACCGCCTCGAGGAATTCCTCCGGGAGCCCCTCGGTGCAGAACCGGCGTAGCTGACGCTGAAGCAGGCTGTGCATCGTCTCCACCTAGAGCTCCGAGAGCGTCGTGATCGTCATCGTCTGGTTGTGGAGCGTGCAGCGCGCTCCCGGCGTGAACGGCGAGATCTCGCCGTAGGAGTAGAACCCCGCCATCACGGCGCCCGGCCCCAGGACGTCGCGGACGCCCTCGAGCTCCTCCTCGACGCGCTGGCCCAGCACGAGCTTGCGCCCGACGCAGCTGATGAGGAGGGCGAGCTGGGGCTCGACCGAGCCGATCGCCGCGTAGCTCGTGCGTGCCGCGCCGACCGCGCCGTCGATCAGCCGGTCGAAGTTTGCCTTCATGAGGCGGGCGTACGCACCCTCGGGGATGTCCCCGGCGAAGGTCATGCTGTGCTCCGCCTCGTCGACGGCCAGGATCGTGCGCACGACGCCGTCGTCGCCGTTGTCGCCCGAGCGGACGCTGAGCGGGAAGAGCAGCCCCGACGCGGGAAGGCCCTCCGCCTGGTCGCCGAGGTAGGACTTGTAGAGATCGAGCGCGGAGCGGCCGTCGAGCTCGTAGAGGACGTTGCCCGCCGAGCGCGTGATGACGCGCTCCGGGCCGAAGGGATCCCAGCCGCCGAGCGAGCCGTAGCCGACGCGGAGCCGCTCGCCGTAGAGGCCGACCACCGCGACGGCGTCACGCAGCGGCTTCCCGTCGACGAGCACGTAGGTCTCGGTGAAGCCGGCACCGTCGCCGGAGAGCCCGCCCGTCGCCGTGACGTGGTCGGGCAGCGTCTCCGTGAGCCCGCGGACGAGATCGCTCCCGTTGATGTTCAGGCCCTCGGAGAGCACGAGCGCGTGGACGAGCCCGTCCGTCGGGAGCCCGCGCGCAAGCTGCTGGCCGGCGCCGAAGCTGTCGCAGCCCTCGGTGAGGACGATCGTCGCGGACTCGAGCGTCACGCTCTCGAACCCGACCGCGGTGACGACGAGGCTCTCCTCGTGCACCTGCGCGTCGCAGATCTCTCCGGCCGTCGAGCAGCCGAAGAGCAGCGCTTGCGGGTAGGCGGCCACGACGTCCGCGAGGGCGGAGCCGTCGCGCAGGACGTCGTTGCTGGCGAAGACGAGAGCGAGCTGCGCGGTATCGCCGAGGAGAGCGGGCGGGCTTTCTCCCCAGCCATCGCGGCGAGTCCATACGCATTGCTCGAGACGCATCGGTCTCCCCCGGCAATCGGCCGCAATCCGCTGCGGGTCTCCCCCGATCGGGGGTTCCTCCGGTTCGGGTCAGCGGGCGGCTGCGTCGAGCGCGTCGTTCACGAGCTGGTCGGCGAGCTTGTTGTGCTCGCGGCGCACCGCCGTGTACTCGACTTTGCCGAGGCCGCCGGCGAGCTCCCTCGCCTCGAGGAAGAGGCTCCGCAGCGCCTCGTTCTTGACGGCGTACTCGCCGCGCATCTGCTTCACCATCAGCTCGGAGTCGGAGACGACCTCGAGCTCCTGGACGCCGAGCTCCCGGGCCTTCGCAAGGCCGGCGACGAGGGCGCGGTACTCCGCCACGTTGTTCGTCGCGCTGCCGAAGGCCTCGCCGTGGGCGGCGATCGTCTCGCCGTCCGGCGCCTCGAGCACGTAGGCGAAGGCGGCGGGGCCAGGGTTCCCGCGCGCGCCGCCGTCGGTGAAGAGGCGCGCCCGGTCGGCCTGGATCGGCTGCGCGACCGGATCCGCGGCCGGAGGATCGAGCAGCGGGTAGAGGTCGAACACGGGCTCCTCGTACGGATGCGCCGCACGTAGCGCGCGCACGACCTCGGCCTCGCGCGCGACGGGATAGACCGTCTCGAGCCTGGCCTCCTGCACGCGCTCGTTGCGCCCGGCCGTCCCGACGGAGGGCGCGCTCCCCTCCCCGCCCCGGAACGTCCCCGTCCCGAGCGTGTGCCAGGAGCAGCGCTCGTAGTTGCCGATCCGCCCCGCCCCGGCGGCGAAGAGCGCCTCGCGCACGTCGTCGAGCGCCTCGGTGGGCACGAACACGACGAGCTTGCGGCGTTCGCTCACGCCGTGACCCTACAAGCCTGCGTCCCGAAACGGAGCGTTCACGAAGCAGCTACGACGCAGAAATCGGGACGCTCTAGCGTCGCTCTCCAGTGGATACGGAAGCGACGACAGCCGTGTATACGGTGCCCGCGGTCCCCTACGCGTGGCCCTGCCACGGCAGGCTGGACGGCGACCGCCTCGCCCTCGTCGCCTTCGTGGACGAGCGCTGGCGCGGCGCCGACGGCGAGGCGGACCGCCTGCTCGCCGAGGTCGCGACCGCGGTGAAGGCTGCGGGCGGCACCGTCCTCGCGCTCACCGGCCCCTCGGGGGCAGCCCCGGCCTGGCTCCCCGCGGACGTCGTCGTCGAGGCGCCCGCCTCCAGCGGCTTCTACGGGACGGGCCTCGACACGCTGCTCCGCGCAGGCGGCCACGATCTGGTCGTTGCGGGCTGGGGCCTCGAGGGCCCCGTCCACTCGACGCTCCGCGCGGCGAACGACCGCGGCTTCGAGTGCCTGCTCCTCACCGACGCCTCGACCGCGTCGAGCGCCGAGCTGCACGCGGCGGCCTGCAGCACGGTCATGCATTCCGGCGGGATCTTCGGCGCCTACGCCGGGGCCCGCGAGCTCATCGACGCGCTCGGGCGCGCCACACACGAGGAGGAGACGATGGACGGCAGCGCGCTCGTGCAGGTCGACGCAGATCCCTATGCCTGGCCCTACAACGGGACGCTCGTGCCGGAGCGCACGGCGCTGATCCTGATCGACTGGCAGGTCGACTTCTGCGGGCCCGGCGGCTACGTCGACCGGATGGGCTACGACCTCTCGCTCACGCGCGCGGGGCTGGAGCCGACCGCCGGTGTCCTCGCGGCGCTGCGCGACTGGGGCGCGACGATCATCCACACGCGCGAGGGCCACCGGCCCGACCTGGCCGACTGCCCGCCCAACAAGCTCTGGCGCTCGCGGCAGATCGGCGCCGGGATCGGCGACCCGGGCCCGTGCGGGCGCATCCTCGTCCG
>JAWVDX010000202.1:0-9883 GCA_033857015.1 Gaiellaceae bacterium | reverse complement strand
CGAGGGTGCGGGCCGACTCGACGAAGCCCGCCGCGGCGACGGTCTTGCCGGACGCCGTGGGGTGGCGGAAGCGGAAGCGGCGCACCGCGCCGGGATCCTCCGCCGCGGTGAGCTCGGCGGGCTCGTCGTCGTCGGCCTCGCCCTCGAGCAGCTCGAGCTCCTCGTCCTCCTCCTCGAGCTCGTCCATCGTGGCGGTGCCGTTCCCGTTGCCGTTCGCGGGCTCGTCGTCGCGCTGGTTCGCGGCGATCAGCTCCGTGAGCATCCCGGCGAGCGCGTCGATCTGGTGGCGGCGCAGCTCGAGGCCGGTCGCGAGGCTCGGCGGCTTCGCGCTGAGCACCCGCTCGAGGCCGAGCATGAGGCCGTAGCGCACCTTCCAGCCCTGCGAGGGCTCGCGCAGACCGGCGTCGATCTCGGCCTGCGCGTCGTCGAGCGCGCGGCGGCGCGCGGTGCCCGGGGCGAGCGCCGCGCCAGGATCCTCGTCCTCGCGCAGGAAGGGCTCGCCGGCCCAGGCTTCGGCCTGGAGGGCGGCCGCAGCGATGTTGCTGTGGTTCGCCTCCGGCATCGTCGGCTGCTCAGTCGTCTCGTGCAATGGGCGCAGCACCTGGAACGTGCCGCTTCTCAAAGAGAGGAATAGTGCGACGCTCCGTCGAGTGGAACCTGTGCGTCGCTGTTACGGGACAGCATAGCCTTCCGTGCGGCGTGTTGCATCGATTCCGCCTGCAACGGCGGGGATCGGCCGCTACTCCGAGGAGACGGGTGCGTGGACGAACGCGGTGATCATGACCGGCTCGACGACGTCGTCGTGTTCCTCGTGCGCCCGGTTCACAAGCTCCTCGAGCAGATCCATGAGCCTCTGCGGCGGCACCCGCACGGTGTCCTGGAAGGCACGGAAGCCGCTCCCGGCGGCGCTGAACTTCACGAAGCTGCGCTGCACCTGCTCGAGCATCGCGGCCTGGATGTCGCTGGAGAGGCCCTTCGAGATCAGCTCCGGCGCGACGTGCACGGTGCGCGCCACGGCCCGGTAGGGCTTCTCCCGCCGCGTCGTGCCGTCGGTGACGAGCTCGATAAGCGCCGCCTTCAGCAGCATCCGCACGTGGAAGTGGAGGTGGCCCGGATCGACGCCGAGCCGGTTCGCGAGCTCGCGGTTCGTGAGCGGCACCGCCTCGTCGCCGAGCAGCTCGAGTACGCGCAGGCGGAGGGGGTGACCGAGCGCCTTCAGCTGCTCCGGCCGATCGATCGTGAGGACGTCGAGGATGTCGGCCATCGGCACGTTCATCACGCTTCAATATAAATACTTTTGCAACAAACCGCGAGGAAGAAGCCTCGCGAGCGGCTCCTATCTATCGTCATGCGACAGGAGGAGCGCCGCGTCGCGATCGACCAGCACGAGGGTCTCGCCGGCCTGGGAGCGCACCAGCGAGGCCGGCGTCTGCTCGCTCGGCTCGTCCGCGAAGGCACGGCGAGCCGGCTCGGCTTTCTCGGCCCCGCGCACGAGGAAGACGACCTGTCGCGCGGCACGGAGCGCCGGGATCGTCAGCGTGACCCGCTCGACGGTCGGGCCGACCTCCGGCGGCGGGCCGGCGGCTGCGACCACGCGGCGGTCCTCCACGGCGAGGCTCGGCGCGTGCGGGAAGAGCGACGCGGTGTGGCCGTCCGGGCCGACGCCCAGCAGGACGAGGTCGAGCGCGACGCCCTGCAGCTCCTCCTCGTAGGCCTCCGCGGCGAGCGCTGCGCCGAGCTCGCCCCGGATCCGGTGCACCGTCGGCTGCGCCTCGACCCTGTCGAGCAGGTGCTCGCGCACCAGGCGGAAGTTGGAGTCGGCGTCGTCCGGCGGGACGGCCCGCTCGTCGCCGAACCAGACGTGCGCGCGGCTCCAGTCCGGCTCGAGCGCCGCGGCCAGCTCGTAGGCCCGGCCCGGCGTGCCGCCGCCGCAGAGGGCGACGTGGCTGCCGGCCCGGACGGCCTGGACGAGGAGGTCGGCCGCCCGCGCCTGCGGATCGTCGAGAACCTCGAGCTTCAGAGCTCGGCTTCGGCGAGCTCGCGCGAGCGCTCCATCGCCGCCTGGATCGCGTTCAGAAACGCCGCCCGGACACCGGCCCGCTCCAGCTCGCGGATCGCGCGGATCGTCGTCCCGCCGGGCGAGGTCACGTTCTCGCGCAGCTCCACCGGGTGCATGCCCTCGTCGCGCAGCAGCTTGGCCGTGCCGAACATGGTCTGCACGACGAGCTGCGTCGAGGTCGCGCGCGACAGCCCGAGCAGGATGCCGGCCTCGATCATCGCCTCGGCCAGCAGGGCGAAGTAGGCGGGGCCGGAGCCGGAGACCGCGGTCACGGCGTCCATCGCGTCCTCGGGCAGGCGCACGACCGCGCCGAGGTGGGCGAGCACCTCCTCGGCGAGCGCGAGGTGCGCGTCGTCGGCGTGGGCGCCGGCGCAGATCCCGGCCATCCCCTCCCGCACGGTCGAGGGCGTGTTGGGCATCGCCCGCACCACCGGGACGTCGACGCCGAGGTGCGCCTCGATCTTGGCCGTGGAGACTGCGGCGGCGACGGAGAGGATCGTCTGCTCGGCGGTCAGGAGGCTGCCGATCTCCTTGAGGAGCGCACCCATGTCCTGCTGCTTGACCGCGATGACGATGAAGCCGGCGCCGGCGACCGCCTCCACGTTGGAGGTCGTGACCTTGACCCCGTAGCGGGCCTCCAGGTCGGGGATCCGGTCGGCGCTGCGCACGGTCGCGACGAGCTCCTCCGGCTTGCGCCAGCCCGAGGCGACGAGACCGGCAAGCAGGCTCTCGCCGATCTTGCCCGCGCCGAGGATGGCGATCCGTCTGGGGTCGACTGACATCGCGCGGAGTCTACGCGGCGGGCGCGAGGCGTTGCACGGGCACGAAGGCGCGTCCCGCGAGCAGGTAGACCGATGCCAGACCCTGCCACTCCCCGTAGGGCGCGAGCAGCGCGGCGGTCTCCGCGCCGTCGACGGGGCGGCCCCAGAGCGCGGCGCACAGCTTCACGAGCCCGAGGTCGCCGACGAGGCCGTGCTCGTAGCGGCCGAGCCCCTCCAGCGCGACGACGCCGGCCGACCAGGGCCCGAGCCCCGCCTCGCGGCAGATCCGCTGGACGATCGCCGCGGTCGGTGCGCCGCGCCAGCGCTCCAGCTCGCCGGAGCGGCAGACGCGCACGAGCGCGGAGCCGCGGCGACTTCCAAGCCCGAGGCGGCGCAGCTCGGCAGGGGAGAGACGGCCGAGCTCGGCGCTCGTCGGCGCGGCGTGGAGCCCCGTCTCCTCGTCCTGTGGCGAGACGGCGCGGATGACGCGCCGCTCGATCTGCCGCGCCTCCCGCGCCGTGATCAGCTGCCCGCAGACCGCGCGGAGGAGCGCCTGGGCGACCGTGCCGACCCGCAAGGGGCGGAGGCCGCGCAGGTGGCGCAGCGCCGCGCCGAGGAGCGGGTCGTCGCGGAAGCGCTCGCAGAAGGCGGAGTGGTCGTCGTCCAGCGCCAGCTGGAAGCGCAGCGCCTCGACGGCAGCCTCGCTGTCGGCCCGGATCGCGACGACCCCGTCGGTGCGCTGCCACGCGACGGCGCGCTCGAGCTCGCCGTCGATGCGCAGCACCGTCTCGAAGCGGCCGTCCACGAGGCGGCGTGTCGCGTCGCCCGCGTGGCGCGCGGTGCGGGCGAGCGAGAACGGCCCGCGCGGGACAAGCTCGACGGTGAACGTCACCGCCTGAACCTAGTACATGCGTCCGCTGGTGGATGGACGAGCGGCAAATCCCGTCGGCCGGTGCCGCCCCAGACGCGGCGCCGGCTCAGCACGATCCCTCACCGTCCGTAGCGCTGCTACGACCGGTGAGTGCTCCCGCTGCCCGGCTTGGTCTGGAGCGCCCCCGACTCGACGCTCTTCACCACTCGGCCATCTAGCGCGTGGCGCTGGACTTCACCGCGAGGTCGGCGGCGCGCTCGAGCACGTCGAACGCTTCCTTCTCGCGACCGGCGACCCGGAGCGCGGAGGCGTACGCCCGGCAGACACGTGTCGCCTCGCGCAGCCGCTTGTCCTCGATGTAGAGCTCGATCGAGCTCTCGAACGACTTGACGGCCTTGTCGATCAGCCCCTTGACCGCGTAGGCCTCGGCGAGGCCCCACGTCGCCTCGGCTCGCTCGCCGGCCTCGGTGCCGCCGAGCGCGAGCGCTTCCTGTGCGAAGGCGATCGCCTCGTCGGGCTGCCCCGAGCGTGCAGCCCAGCGCCCCTGGATCGTTCGCAGCGTGCAGAGATCGATCGGCTCCGGCGACCGGCCCAGCAGCCGCTCGGCCTGGTCTAGATGCTCCTTGGCCGCGTCGAGGTTGTTGTCGGCGACCGCGATCTCGGCGGCGAGGACGTTGGCCCGCCCGAGCTGCATCGTGTCCTCGGTCGCGCGCAGGAGGGCGATCGCGTGGCGGATGTGCTCGAGCGCGGTGGCCTCGCGGCCCTCGCGCATCTCGAGTCGCGCCGCCGACCAGTAGACGCGCACCTGCGAGTAGAGATCGCCCAGGTGCTCGGCCCGGCCGAGCGCCTCGTTCACGACCTCGCGGGCCGCGTCCAGGTCGCCGCTGTCGGACAGCGCGTAGCTGAGATGGGTCGCGTAGGTCACGAAGGAGATCGGGTTGCGCGACTCGACATCCGCGAGGCAGCTCCGGTAGAGCGCGGTGGCGCGCTCGGGTTGGGCGAGCGCGACGTAGGCGCGGCCGAGCGTCGTGTAGACGTCGGCGTTCTCCTCGGGGCTGAGCTCGTCCGGGTGGGCGATCGGCTCCAGGTGGGCGATCGCGCTTGCGAAGTCGCCGGAGCGGAAGGCGGCGATCCCGAGGGCGAGTCGCGCCCGCCGCCCGGAGACGGCGTCCCCGGCCCGGAGCGACTCCTCGAGCAGTTGCTCCAGGAGACGGTTGACCTCGACGACGTCGCCGCCGAGACGCAACGCGAGCTCGGCGTCGGCGAGACGGAGCTCGCGGTTGTCGACGTCCCGCAGGTCAGAGCCCGTCTCGAGGTACTCCGGCGAGACGCGCAGCTTGCGGGCGAGCGTCCGCAGCGCCTTCACGGAAGGTTGGCGGGTGCCGGCCTCGATCCGCGAGATGTAGGCGTACGAGACGCCCGGCCCGGACAGCTCGCGCTGCGAGAAGCCGGCGTCCAGCCGGAGCCGGCGCAGGCGCTGTCCGATCGTCTCCTTGGGGTGCTCCGCAGTAGTCATCCCCACCCATGGTGGACCTGAGAAGGCTCCTTCGTCAACGTCGGACCCGTCAAACCCCCCTTTTGTTGCACTGAGATCACTGCTGTCCGACGGGATGGGAACACTCCTGGCACCGGACCCGTTGCCACGGGTCCTCGGCCCATCAGAAGGGAGGTGCGTGTGATGCGCAACCGCCTCGTTCCGCTCGTCCTGCTGCTCACGAGCGTCGTCGGCCTAGCGGCGTTCCTAGCCGATACGGCAGGGCCCTAGTGACCCGCACGTTGCCGGGGCGGCGGCTGTCGGCTGCCGCCCCGATTTTGCTTACAGCGGCGCTTTAAGCTCGCCCTGTGGCTGTGCTGGCCCTTCTCGTCTTCACGGCATTGCTCCTCGCTGCCGCGCTGCTCGTCTGGCGCCGCCCGCTGCTCGCGCTCGAGCTCTGGATCGTCGGGCTGGCGCTGCACAACGCGGTCATGGCGGCGCTCTTCGCGGCCGGCGTGCGGGGCGGCGCGCTGACGGCGATCCAGGCCTGGAAGGAGATCCTGCTCGCCGTGGCGCTGGCGCGCGTCGGGAGCGAGGCCGCGCGCCGGCGGGCGCTCCCGTTCCGGCCCGCCCTCGTGGATGCGCTCGCGCTCGCCTTCGCGCTGCTCGTGCTGGTGTACGCGGTCGTCCCGCAGGACGTGCTCGACGGCGGCGCAGGGACGAAGGCGGTCCTCTACGGCCTGCGACACGACCTCGTGCCCGTGGCGGCCTACCTGCTCGGCCGCTCGCTCGTCGCCGACGGAGCGGCCCTGCGCCGGCTCGGCTGGCTCGTCGTCGCGACGGCGGGGATGGTCGCCGCCGTCGGGATCCTCGACGACTACCTCGTCCCGATCTCCTGGTGGCGCGACTCGGCGGTGCCGCGGTACTTCCACGACCAGCTCGGGTTCGCCTACCGGGGCACCGGCAACGCCGCTCCGGCGCCGGCCCTGCCGGAGAACTTCATCTTCAACCTGGGCACCGACAGCCACTTCCTGCGGCGGCTCGTCTCGGTGTTCCTCAGCCCGCTCGCGGCGAGCTTCACGCTGCTCGTCGGGCTGCTCGCGGTTGCCTCCGGCTTTGCCGGGAAGCGCCTCGCCTGGGCGGTCGGGGCCGTCGGCTACGCGGCGCTCCTGCTCACGTACACGCGGTCGGCACTCCTCGTCCTGCCCGTGGCGCTGCTCCTCCTCGCCTACCTGCAGGGCCGGCGGAAGCTCGTCGGGCTGGCCGCGCTCGCGCTCGTCGCAGCGCTCGCGTGGACGCACGCCTACCCGCACGTGGCGCCGACGGGGCACTGGACGAAGGCCGACCTCGTCCGCCAGCACGCCGAGGCGGCGAAGGCGCGCACCACGGGCAGCCAGACCGGAGCGGCGTCCTGCGGCGGCGAGTCGTCGTTCTGCAGCCACTGGCACAGCCTCGAGGGCGGCGCGCGCACCGTGCTCCACCATCCGCAGGGCTTCGGCCTCGGCAACGCCGGTGCAACCGCGGCCCGCAACGGCGTGGCGCTACAGGCCGGCGAGTCGACCTACACGGAGATCGGGGTCGAGACGGGTCTCCTGGGGGGAGTGCTCTGGCTCGCCTGGGGCCTCGTGCTGCTGGTCGCCCTCGCGCGCGCCGCGTGCGCGAGCGCGCAGGAGTGGCGGTGGTTCCCCGCCGTGGTGACCGCGGCGCTCTCCGCGGTGCTCGCGCTCGCGCTGCAGACGGACGTGATCGGCGACCCCTGGCTTGCCTACGTGCTCTGGGCTTGCGCCGGCCTGGCCCTGACCCGAGGCGCTACCGTCCAGTCATGACGATTGACCCGCGTGTCGACATCGGCCACGTCCACCTCAAGGTGGCGGACATCGACCGCGCGCTGGAGTTCTACGTCGGCGTGCTCGGCTTCGAGCTCCAGCAGCGCATGGGCGACGCGGCTGCGTTCGTCAGCGCGGGCGGGTACCACCACCACATCGGGCTCAACACCTGGGAGTCACGCGGAGGCTCTCCGCCCCCGCTCGGGACGACGGGCCTCTACCACGTGGCGATCCGCTACCCGGACCGCGCGACGCTCGGGGACGCGCTCCGCCGGGTCGTGCAAGCGGGCGTGCCGCTGCAGGGCGCGAGCGACCACGGCGTCAGCGAGGCGCTCTACCTGGCCGACCCGGACGGGAACGGGATCGAGCTCTACCGCGACCGCCCCCGCGCGGAGTGGCCGCACGCCGAGGACGGCAAGGGCGTCGCGATGTTCAGCCGGCCGCTCGACGTCGAGGCGCTCCTCCGCGAGGCGGCTGCGTAGATGCCTGCGCTCGTGCTCCTCGCGGCAGCGCTGGTCCTCGTCTCCGGAGCGAGCGCGGCGGACCCCCAGGTGGAAGGGCGCGCCACGATCGGCGGGAAGGCCGTGCAGCTCCGTTACGCGGCGGCGTTCCTCCGCTCGGCGCCCGATCGCTCCTCCGGCGGCTACGCGATCGTGCTCGCCGCGACGCCGTTGCGCTGCGCACAGCTCTCCCACCTGCCCGACCAGAACATGATCGGCCAGCGCTGGGCGCTCGTCGCGCTCTACCCGACGAAGGACGGCTTCCCGCCGACGAGCGACGTCCGTGGCGAGGTCGACTATCCGGTCGCGGACGCCTATGCCTCGCTGGCCCGCGGCGTGTCGATCAGGCTCTCGAGTGCGGGCCCGTTCCCGGGAGCGATCTGGCACGGCCGTGTCGTGCAGGCGGCGCGCAAGGTCGAGGGGAAGGCCTACGCCCTCAACGTCCGCTTCGCCGCGCGGTGGTGCGCGTGAGCCGCCGCAGGATCGGGGCGCTCGCCGCCCTCGCGCTCGCGACGGGCTTCTGCGTGGCGCTCGTGTGGGTGCGCATGCGCTACAGCGGCTCCGACTATCACCGCTTCCTGGTCTGGAACATGTTCCTGGCCTGGCTGCCGCTCCTCTTCGCGCTCGCGCTCGTGGCCAGCGACCGGCATGGCCGCTCACGGCTCCAGCTCGGCGTCCTGGCAGGGCTCTGGCTGCTGTTCCTCCCCAACGCCCCGTACGTGCTGACGGACTTCGTGCACCTGGGCCCGTCGCCGCCGGTGCCGCTCTGGTACGACGCGCTGATGTTCACCGCCTGCGCCTGGACGGGGCTCGCGCTGGGGATCGGCTCGCTGCTCCTCGTCCACGAGGTGGCACGGCGCAGGATCGGGGAGCGGCTCTCGTGGCTGCTGCTCGGCCCGGTGCTCGCGCTCGTCTCGCTCGGCATCTACCTGGGCCGCTTCGTGCGGCTCAACAGCTGGGACGCCCTGACGCGGCCCGGGCGCGTGGCCGACGTCATCGCGACGCCGCTCCGCGATCCGCTTGCGCACCCCCGTTTCCTGGTCGTCACGACCCTGTTCACGCTCTTCCTGATCCTGACGTACCTCGTGGTCTACACTGTTGCCGAGCTGCGGCTCGAGCCTGAAGACCAGGCCGCCAGACGGAATCGGCGCCGGGTCTGATCGGTCGCTGCGATCAAATCGCGCTATACCTAGAGAGACCCCTCGTCGTATGTCCAAGCCTGTAGAGCAGCTCGATCGCGTCATCATCCGCTTCGCGGGTGACTCCGGCGACGGAATGCAGCTCACGGGTGGGCAGTTCACGAACGAGACGGCGACGCTCGGGAACGACCTCTCCACCTATCCCGACTTCCCGGCGGAGATCCGCGCCCCGGCCGGCTCGCTCCCGGGCGTGTCGGGCTTCCAGGTGCACTTCGCCGACCACGACATCCTCACGCCCGGCGACGCGCCGAACGTGCTCGTGGCGATGAACCCCGCCGCATTGAAGACGAACATCAAGGACTTGCCCAAGGGCGGCACGCTGATCGTCAACACGGACGCTTTCAAGGCGCGCAACCTCGAGAAGGCCGGCTACGCCGTCAACCCGCTCGAGGACGGCTCCCTCACCGACTACCAGGTGCACGAGGTACCGCTGACGACGATGACCGTCGAGGCGCTGAAGGGCATCGAGGGGATCACCCCGCGCGAGGCGGAGCGCTCGAAGAACATGTTCGCGCTCGGCCTCATGAGCTGGCTCTACACGCGGCCCATCGAGGGCACGATCACCCAGCTGGAGAAGAAGTTCGCGAAGCGCCCCGAGATCGCCGAGGCCAACGTGCGCGCGATCCGCGCGGGCTGGGCGTTCGGCGAGACGACCGAAGGGTTCGCCGTCTCCTACGAGGTCAAGCCGGCCAAGCTCGAGCCCGGGACGTACCGCAACATCACGGGGAACCAGGCGCTCTCGCTCGGCCTCGTCGCAGCGGGCGTCCAGGCGAAGCTGCCGATCTTCCTCGGCGCCTACCCGATCACTCCGGCTTCCGCGGTGCTCGAGGAGCTCGCGAGCTACAAGCACTTCGGGATCCGCACCTTCCAGGCGGAGGACGAGATCGCCGCCGTCGGCGCAGCCCTGGGCGCCAGCTTCGGCGGGGCGCTCGGAATCACAACCTCGTCCGGCCCGGGCATCGCGCTCAAGTCCGAGACGATCGGGCTCGGGATCATGCTCGAGCTGCCGCTCCTCGTGGTGAACATCCAGCGCGCCGGCCCGTCCACCGGGATGCCGACCAAGCCGGAGCAGGCGGATCTCCTGATGATGCTCTACGGGCGCAACGGCGAGTCGCCGATCCCGATCGTGGCCGCGGCCACACCCGGCGACTGCTTCGACGCAGCCGTCGAGGCGGCGCGGATCGCGCTCAAGT
>JAWVDX010000201.1:0-2958 GCA_033857015.1 Gaiellaceae bacterium | reverse complement strand
GCTCGCCGCCGCGAGCGGCGAGGAGTGGCGCTCGCTCGACCTCGAAGCGCAGGACCGGTACTACGACCAGGCCAAGAGCACGAAGGAGAGCCCTCGATGACGAGCCCGATCAAGAACGTCCACGCCCGCCAGATCCTCGACTCGCGGGGCAACCCGACCGTCGAGGTCGAGATCACGCTCGAGTCGGGCGCATCTGGTCGCGCTGCAGTTCCTTCGGGCGCCTCGACGGGAGCGTTCGAGGCGGTCGAGCTCCGGGACGGCGACAAGGCCGACTACCTCGGCAAGAGCGTGCACAGAGCGGTCGACAACGTGCGCGGCGCGATCCGCGAGGCGCTGATCGGCGTCGATCCGGAGGATCAGCGCGCCCTCGACCAGCTCCTGATCCGCCTCGACGGGACGCCGAACAAGGGCCGCCTCGGCGCGAACGCCATCCTGGGCGCCTCGCTCGCCGCCGCCAAGGCGGCCGCCGCGAACGCAGGGCAGCCGCTCTACCGCTGGATCGGCGGCGCGGACGCGCACGTCCTCCCGGTGCCGATGCTGAACGTCGTCAACGGCGGTGCGCACGCGCAGAATTCGATCGACCTGCAGGAGTTCATGATCGTCCCGGGTGGGGCCGCGTCGTTTGCCGAGGGCCTACGGATCGCCGCCGAGACCTTCCACACGCTGAAGGCGGTCATCCACGAGCGCGGCTTCGCGACCGGAGTCGGCGACGAGGGCGGCTTCGCACCCGATTTCCCGTCGAGCAAGGCGGCGATCGAGGCGATCCTCGAAGCGGTGGAACGCGCGGGCCATTCGGACCGGATCGCGCTCGCGCTCGACCCGGCCGCCAGCGAGTTCTACAAGGACGGTAGCTACGTCCTGGCGGGCGAGGGCCGCACGCTGAGCGGCGAGGAGATGGTCGCCTACTACGAGGAGCTTGCGAACGCGTTCCCGATCGTCTCGATCGAGGACGGCGTCGCCGAGGACGACTGGGACACCTGGAAGGCGCTCACCGACGGGCTCGGCGACAAGCTCCAGCTCGTCGGCGACGACCTCTTCGTCACGAACGTCGAGCGGCTCCAGCAGGGCATCGACCGCGGTGTCGCCAACTCCATCCTCGTGAAGGTGAATCAGATCGGCACGCTGACCGAGACGCTCGACGCGATCGAGCTGGCCCGGTCAGCCGGCTACAGCGCCGTGATGTCGCACCGCTCCGGCGAGACCGAGGACGTGACGATCGCCGACCTCGCCGTCGCGACCGGCTGCGGCCAGATCAAGACCGGCGCCCCGTCGCGCAGCGACCGGGTGGCGAAGTACAACCAGCTGCTCCGCATCGAGGAGGAGCTCGGCGCGGCTGCGGAGTACCCGGGCTGGGCCGCGTTCCCGCGGGCGGGCCGGTAGCCTTCAACCGTGAGCTCCGAGGTCATGCGCCGCACCAAGATCGTCGCCACGATCGGTCCCGCCTGCTCCACCATGGAGAGCCTGCTCGCGCTCGTCGAGGCGGGGATGGACGCGGCGCGGCTCAACTTCTCCCACGGCGACCACGCCGAGCACGTCGCGCGGGCGGAGCTCGTCCGTGAGGTGCAGGCGAAGGTGGGGCGGCCGCTCGCGCTGATCGCCGATCTCCAGGGGCCGAAGATCCGCGTCGGCGAGCTGGACGCGCCCAGGGTGCTCGTGAACGGCGACGAGATCGTCATCGTCCCGGAGGAGCAGGCCCGCAACGGCGAGCTGCCGGTCGCGCCGGCGATCATCTCGGAGCTGCTCCGCCCCGGCAACGACGTCCTCATCGACGACGGCCGCGTCCGGCTGCGCGTCCAGCACGTGGAGGGTGCGCGCGCGACCTGCACCGTCATCGCCGGCGGCACCGTGAGCTCCAACAAGGGCGTCAACCTCCCCGGCGTGCCGCTGCCGATTCCCTCCCTGACGAAGAAGGACCTGGCGGATCTGAAGCTGGCGCTGGAGCTCGAGGTCGACTTCGTCGCGCTCTCCTTCGTGCGGGCGGCCAACGACGTCCTCGAGCTGCGCAAGATCATCGACGAGGCCGGCTCGAGCGCGGGCATCATCGCCAAGATCGAGATGCCCGAGGCGATCGACGCGCTCGCGGAGGTGCTCGACGCGACCGACGCGGTGATGGTGGCCCGCGGCGACCTCGGCGTCGAGGCCGGCCCCGCGGCCGTCCCGCTCCTGCAGAAGCGGATCATCAAGGAGTCGCTCGAGCGCGGCAAGCCGGTGATCACGGCGACGCAGATGCTCGAGTCGATGATCTCCTCCCCGGAGCCGACCCGTGCGGAGGCCAGCGACGTCGCCAACGCGGTGCTCGACGGCACCTCGGCGATCATGCTCTCCGGCGAGACCGCGGTCGGGAAGTACCCGATCGAGGCGGTGCGGACGATGGACACCATCTGCCGCGCCGTGGAGCCGAGCCTCGGCTACCGCCACCAGACCCCCCAGGCCGAGGACAAGCCCACCATCGGCCAGGCGATGTCCAACGCCGCCTGCGACATCGCGGAGGCGCTCGGCGCCACCGCCATGCTCGTCCCGACCTTCAGCGGCCGCACCGCCTCCGCGGTCGCGCGCCTGCTCCCGCGCCGGCCGATCATCGGCCTCTCGCACCACCAGTACGCGCTCCAGCAGATGGCGCTCGAGTGGGGGATCACGCCGCTCCCGATCGAGCAGTGCCCGGACATCGAGGAGCTCTGGGAGCGCTCGATCCACGCTGCCCGCGAGAGCGGCATCATCAAGACGGGCGACCGCGTCGTGATCACCGCCGGCACCGCCGTGAACATCCCCGGCTCGACGAACGTCATCAAAGTCGAGATCGTCTAGCCGCAGGGGAAGCGCCCGCTGGGGGATGTGTCGGCCCGGCGACAGGAATAGGATCGGCCGGTGCGGCGCCCCCGAGCTGTTCACGTCGTCCTCGCCTGTCTCATCGCCACGATCGCCGTCGGCGCGCGCGCCCAGGCGGCCGACGATCGCGCA
>JAWVDX010000200.1:0-4795 GCA_033857015.1 Gaiellaceae bacterium | reverse complement strand
CTGGTTGCGCAGCACCCCCTGGGACGCCTGCTCCGCGGTGCCGGTCTTACCCGCGATGGGCACGGGGAAGGCGCTGAAGACTGCGGAGGAGGTTCCGTTCGTGTCGTGCGTGGCCTTGTAGAGGCCCGCCCGGATCGAGTCGAGGATCCCGGGCCGGAGGTTGATCTTCTTCGCCGGCGGCGAGACGTGCTGGCTGCTGGCCAGCGGGACGCCGCTCGGCTCCTGCGCGTAGTCGAAGACGTGCGGCGTCACGAGCTTGCCGCCGTTGGCGATCGCGGCGTAGAAGCGCGCCATCTGGATCGGGGTGACGCGCAGGTCCTTCTGGCCGATCGCGAGCTGCACCGAGTCGCCCGGCTTCCAGAGCCGGTCGATCTGCCAGTTCGTCGGGTCGGTCTTCTTCGTGTACGTCTTCTTGCGCCACTCCGGCGTCGGCAGGAGGCCCGATGCCTCGCCGCCCACGTCGATGCCCGTCGGCTGCCCGAAGCCGAACTCCTTGGCGAAGTCCTGGATCGGGTGGCCGTGGCTCTCGCCGAGCCCGAAGATCCGGTAGCCCACCTGGTAGAAGTAGGTGTCGCAGGAGATCGACAGCGCCGTCGCGAGATCGACGACGCCGCTCGAGAACGGGTCCCAGTTGTGGAAGGTCTGCCCCTTGTAGGTGACCTTGCTGGGGCAGCCGAGGAGCTCGCCCGGCGAGAGCTGGTTGGCCGCCATCGCGGCGATCGCGGTCATCGGCTTGAAGGTCGAGCCAGGCGCGTAGATCCCCGAGGTGGCACGGTCGATGCTGGGGTTGTTCATCGCCTTGGCGACGGCGTCCCGGGCCGGCGTGCCTCCGGCGAGCCCTTCGCGGAGCAGCGCCTTCGTCGTCACGCGTCCCGTGAAGACCGACGGGTGGAAGGTCGGGTAGGAGGCGAGCGCGCGGATGGCTCCGTCGCGCGGGTCGATGGCCACGATCGCGCCGCCGTTGGCGTAGTACTCCTTGGTCGCGTGGGCGATCTGGATCCCGGAGAGCAGCGCCTTCTCGGCCGCCTCCTGCAGCTTGAGGTCGATGGTCAGCCGCACCGTGTAGCCCGGCTGCGGCTCGCTGACGGGGCGCGACTTCCCGCGCGTGTGGTTGAGCGAGTCGACGCTCTGCTCGTTGATCCCGTCCTTGCCGCGCAGCAGGTCGTCGAAGGTGTACTCGACGCCCGCCTGGCCGACCGTGTCGCCGGAGTGGAAGCGGTGCCGCTTGTCCGCTTGCAGCTGCTCGTAGGTGACCTCGCCGACGTGCCCGAGCATGTGCGCCGCCACCGAGCCGCGCGGGTAGGAGCGCACGAAGGTGTCGGCGATCCGGACGCCCGGGAAGTGCGTCTTGCGCTCCTTGAGGTAGGCGACGAGGAAGCGGTTCACGTCCCCCTTGACGATGATCGGGCTCAGGTTCTCGCCGATGCGGACGCGGTCGTCGATCGCCTTGCGCATCCCGTCGGGGCCGAACGCAGGCGTGCCCGTGACATGGGCGAGCCGGAGCAGGATCGTTTTCTGGTCGTCGCGGCGCTTCGGCAGGTCGGCGGGCACGATCTCGATCGCGGTGCTCTTCCGGTTCGCGACGATGATGCGGCCGAAACGGTCGCGGATCAGCCCGCGCGGAGCCGGGACGCGCTCGGTGCGCACCTGGTTGGAGAGCGCGGCGCGGAGGTACTGCTTGCTGTTCAGCACCTCCAGCGACCAGAGGCGGAGGAAGAGCAGGCCGAAGAGGCCGAGCGTGACCGCCCCGAGCACACCGGCGCGCAGCATCGTCTGCGGGGTCAGCCGGTAGGGCTCCTGGATCCGCGGATCCGGCGCCATCAGCTTCGTCAGCCGCGGCGGGGGCTTCGGGCCTCTGTGTCCGCGCCTAGCCAAGGAGCCTCACCTCCGCGGTGCGCTCGAGCATCCCCTGGCGGCGCAGCAGGCGCCGCGCGATGCGGAAGAGCGGCGCCGTCAGCAGCACGTCCAGGAGGAGCCGGCCGGGCAGGCCGTGGAAGAGCACCCGCTGGGCCGAAACCGGCTGCTGCAGGACGAAGTAGAGCGAGAGCGTCGCGAAGGAGACGAGCACCGTCGCGACCGCCACCGAGAGGTACGGCGCGTGCGAGCGGTCGCGTCCGGTCGTCTCGCCGTACCGTCCGATCCAGTAGCCCGTCGTGGCGAGCAGCAGCGAGCTGACGCCGAGCAGCGGGCTCAACGTCGCGACGTCGAGCAGGAGCCCGGCGGCGAAGCCGGCGATCGCGCCGAACTCCGCGCCCCGCATGAGCGCGACGACCACGACCGTCACGAGCACGAGGTCGGGGCTCACGAGCCCGAGACCGCTCAGGAGCGTCGCCTGCAGGAGCACGGCGAGCCAGAGCAGGAGCACCGCCTTGGCCGCGTCAGCCACGCTCACCCGCCTGCAACCCTCCCCTTCGGGATCAGCACGGTCACGTTCTCGAGCGACCCGAAGTTCGCGTACGGCTGGATCTGGATCTGCTTCGTCTGCTCCACGTCGAGCTGGCCGACGGAGATGACCGTCCCGATCGGGATGCCGGGCGGGTAGATCGACGCGAGATCGCGGTAGTGCCAGCCGGCCGTGAAGACCTGGTCGTCGACCTTCACGTTCGCGGACTTGGGCACGCGGTCGAGGTAGACGCTGATGCCGCCGTGCGAGTCGACGTTGGCCTCGATGATGCCCTCCGCATTCGGCGAGGCGGCGAGGTCGACGGCGCTGACGCCGGCCGAGGGGTCGGTGAGCAGCGTGACGCGCGCAGTCTCCGTGGAGACCTCCGTCACGCTGCCGACGAGGTACCCGTCCACGGTGATGACCGCGTCGTTCAGGGCGATGCCGCTGGCCGAGCCGGCGGCGATCGTCACGTCGCTGGCGGGCTCGGGCCAGGCGTGGGTGAGGACGGCGGTCGTGATGCCCCGGAAATCGCGCGGGAAGGTCTTGACTCCCTGGTAGTCGAGTGCCTTGCGGAGCGAGGTGTTCTCGGCTGCGGCGGAGGCGTTCTGGCTCGCCAGCTCCTGGGCCTGGGTCAGCTCCTTGCGCAGCTTGGCGACCTCACTCTTCGCGGAGAAGAGCCCGCCGAAGTAGTCGTAGGTGTCCACGAACGGGCTCGCGATCTTGTGCGTGACGACCTCGAACGGGCGCATCGCGTCGGAGCCGACGCCCTGCGCGCGCTTCAGCGGGCCGACGCCGCGCAGCGTGCCGGTGATGAGCGCGATCGCCGCGAGCGCGAGCAGACAGATGACGAGCCGCCTGCGAAGGGGGCCGCGACCGCGTGAGGGGAACTCGGAGCCGGCGGAGCGCTGGTGCGAGGAGCCCAGCACCGCAAGCCGTGCTGTGCGTTGGCGGGGCACGGAGCGACCCAGTGTAACCGGCGGTTCCGGCGGCGGCGCGGGCTAGCGAGGCTCTGCCGAACGAAGCTCCGCCGACGGGATGCGCTGGGCGGGCTCAGGCAAGGACGCAGGGAGCGGGCATAGCAGCGCTATGGCCGTGACCGAGGACGCCGCATGAGGTCGTCCAGCGTGGCCCGACGCCGAGCAGCATTTCGTCAAACCCTCCTACTAGTTGGAGAAGTGCGGCGCGAGTGCCGCGTTGAGCACGGAGGTGTCCGAGTGCTCCGAGACCTCGTAGATGCGCCCGTCGCGCAGCTGCCAGATCACACAGAACGGCGCCTCGAACGGGATCTGGCTCTCGCGCGCGACACCGCGGTACGTGCCCTGCTCGACGACGATCTCGTGCGTCGCGACGACTTCGGTGAGCGTCACGAGCAGCGAGGAGAAGTGCCGCGCCAACTCGCAGAAGTAGCTCTCGACCTCGCGAATCCCGTCGTAGAGGCCGCCGAAGGGGAGCCCGTCCGAGACGCGCCAGCGCACCAGCGGATCGCAGGTCGCGAGCGCTTCGTCGAAGTCGCCGTGGGCGAGCGCGGCGTGTGCGCGTTGGACGGTATCGGTGGCTAGGACGACGCTCATTGTGCTCCTCGTGAAGTGCCTCCTAGTTCGTAGACGAAACCGAATCGGATTAGCTAGTGAAACGAGGAACTAACTTTCTTCGTCGCGAGACAGACCCTCAGGCGGCGACGCGCGCGCGGGCGAGCAGCGGGCGCAGGAAGCGCCCCGTCCACGACCCCTCGACGGCCGCGACGTCCTCGGGCGTGCCCACCGCGACGAGCTCGCCACCGGCCTCCCCGCCCTCGGGACCGAGGTCGACGATCCAGTCCGCCTGCTTGATCACGTCGAGGTTGTGCTCGATCACGAGCATCGTGTTGCCGCTGTCGACGAGACGCTGCAGGACCTCGAGCAGCTTCTCGATGTCCGCGAAATGCAGGCCCGTCGTCGGCTCGTCGAGGATGTAGAGCGTGCGCCCCGTCGCGACCTTGGACAGCTCCGAGGCGAGCTTCACGCGCTGCGCCTCGCCGCCGGAGAGCGTCGTCGCCGGCTGTCCGAGCTTGATGTAGTCGAGCCCCACGTCGTGCAGGGTCTGCAGCCGCCGGCGGATCTTGGGGATCTTGGCGAAGAAGCGCAGCGCCTCCTCGACTGACATCTCGAGGATGTCCGAGATCGACTTGCCCTTGAAGCGCACCTCGAGCGTCTCGCGGTTGTAGCGCTTGCCGCCGCAGGTCTCGCAGGGGACGTAGACGTCCGGGAGGAAGTGCATCTCGATCTTGATGTTGCCGTCGCCCTTGCAGGTCTCGCAGCGGCCGCCGCGCACGTTGAAGGAGAAGCGCCCCGGCTTGTAGCCGCGCACCTTCGCCTCCGGGGTGAGCGAGTACAGCTCGCGGATGTGCGTGAACAGGTCGGTGTAGGTCGC
>JAWVDX010000199.1:0-3107 GCA_033857015.1 Gaiellaceae bacterium | reverse complement strand
CGGCAACGGGGCTCTTTCTAGTGCGACCTGGTGCTAGCGACTGAGGGCGTCGACGATCTCCGAGAGCCTGCAGCCCTTGACGAGGAAATCCGTCGCGCCCATGTCCTGGGCTTCCTGCTGCAGTGTCTGGTCGTCGTAGGCCGACAGGAACACGAGGCGAACCGCGGGGTCGTTGTCACGGATCCTGCGCCCGACTGCGAGCCCGTCGAGCCCCGCCATCCGGACGTCGAGCATGATCGCATCCGGCCGCAGCGACGCTGCCATGGCGATGCCCTCCGGCCCGTCGGCTGCCACCCCGAGCACGTCGAAGCCCTCGAAGTCGAGCGCCGCGGCGAGCATCCGTCGAAAGGATCTGTCGTCATCGACGACAAGGACGCGCGACGCCGTCTCGGTCGCTCTTGGCCGTGCCAGTGTGAGCATCAGGCGGCGACTCCGACGAGCGCCGGCGGACTGGCCGCCGTGCGCACCGTCCGGGGCAGCACGAGCTCGATGCGCGTCCCGCTGCCGGGCGCCGTCGTCAGCGACCAGGTGCCGTCGACGCTCTCCACCCGCTCGCGCATCCCGATCAGGCCGTACCGCACGCCGTTTGCCTGTCCGAGGGGCGTGCTCTCGTCGAAGCCGGGCCCGTCGTCCAGGATCGTGATGCGAAGCAGCTCCGCGGTGGGCTCGAGCGTCACGCTGGCGTGGGCGTCCGGCGCGTGCTTGCGCACGTTGACGAGGGCCTCGCGAACGACGCGATACGCGACGGTCTCGACCTCCGGCGCAAGGCGAGTCACGGCATGCGTCGCATTCACCTCCCAGCGGACGGCGCTGCCCTCGAAGACCTGCGCCGCGCAGTCGCGCAGCGCTGCTCGAAGGTCGCGCGCATCGAGAATCGGCGGCCGGAGCTCGGCCATGAGCCGCCGCAGGGACACGGTCTCCTCGGCCAGGGCCTCGCGGATCTCCTCCACGAGCGCCGGCGCCGTCTCGAGGCTGCCCCGCTCGAGCTGGTTGGCGAGCATGTCGAAGCCCAGCGTGACGGCGGTCAGGCCCTGGATCGGCCCGTCGTGCAGGTCGACCGCGACACGGGTGCGCTCACGCTCGGCGATCTCCACCGTCCGCTGGAGGAGCCGGGCGCGGTCGGTCTGAACCGCCTCCAGCTCGGAGAGAGCCACGCGCAGCGTCCCCTCCTGGGCGTTCAGCTTGCGCCGGGACGCTTCCGAGCGGCGGAAGAAGTAGCCGAACGCCGCGAGCAGGATCAGGACGACAGCCCCGGAGCCGCTGAGCGCCTCGGTCTGCGAGACCGAGGCCCGTGAACCGTAGGCGCGATTCGCACGGTCGAGTGCGCGGAGCGCCGCAGCGAGCGTCGTGCCGACACGATGGAGGAGCAGAAGCTTCGGCGGGGTCATCCCCTTGGTGAGCCCCCAGACCGGCAGAGCTGCGTCCGCAGCAGCCAGCGCCGCGCGAAGCGGCTTGTCGACGCTCCGGAGCTCGGCCGGCGGAGCTCCCTGCTGGAGGCGGTCGAAGGTGGACATGATCGCTTGTGTGCGGACACTGAGCATGCCCTCGAGGACCTGCGCCTTCTGCGCCTTCGTCCCTGGGATCGAAGACGCTGCCATCGGGATCACCTCGATCTGCGTCAGCTGGGCAGCGATGTTCGCCAGCGAGACCTGCGCGTCGCGACTCCCGGCGGCGCGGCGTTCGAGCGCTACGAGCGTCGCGATGGCTCCCAGGCTCAACACGAGCGCAACTCCGAGCACGAATCGTGTTCTCGACATGCCTGTCCCCTCGTCGCAGATTGGATCTCCGCTCTAGCCATCGGCGCTCCGTGCGCGCCGCAGAGGGGGGAAACTACGGCTTCGACCGTCACCCGATGTGGGGCGGCGGCGGCCGGGACACGCGCGATCGCTCCGTCGTACGGACCGCCGCTCGGGCCGGCGCGCCCCAGGAGCCCGATTCCGTACCGGGAATTTGCCCTCACGCAGGCGAATGCCGCAGTCCCAAGCCGTTTGCGCGCCACGGACGGGGTAGCTGAATCACCCGTTGGGGGGTCGATCCACCCCCTGGGGACAGCGATACAGACATTGTGACTCTGCGGTCAGCTGGAACATCGGGCGGTGCTGCGGCAAGCCTTCGTGACGCCTCGGCAGAGGCGTCCGGCGAGCCGCTCGCACTCCTCCACGGCCTTTCGGGCGCCTGCCTCTACGAGGTGGCGTGCAACGGCGCCGAGACGGTGATGTTCATCTCCACGGGCGTCGAGACGCTGACGGGGCTGGCGCCTGAGGAGTTCCTCTCCGGCCAGCGCACGCTCGCGCAGCTCGTCCACCCGGAGGATCAGGAGGCCGTGACGATCGCGATCGACCAGGCGCTCGTCAACAGGGCTCCCTACTCCGTGACCTACAGGCTCACGCACGTAGACGGCTCCAGCCGCTCCGTGCACGAGCAGGGACAGGTGCTCTACGACGACAAGGGCAAGGCCGTCTCGCGGGGCGGGCTTCTCCTCGACGTCACCGACCAAGCCGAGCTGCAGGAGACGCTGCTGCGCCAGCTCGCCCTCCTCGACGTGCTGATGGAGACGACCACCGACAACGTCTACTTCAAGGACGCCGAGGGGAGCTTCCTCAAGGTCTCCGCGGCGCAGGCGCGCTGGCTGCGCCTCGCAACCCCTGACGACGCGATCGGCAAGAGCGACTTCGACTTCTTCGCCGAGGAGCACGCCTCCGCGGCGCTCGCCGACGAGCAGGGGATCATGCGCACCGGCCAGTCGATCATCGACGCCGAGGAGCGCGACACCTGGAAGGACGGCCGCATGGCCTGGGTGTCCACGACCAAGATGCCGCTCCACGACGGGCACGGCAACGTCATCGGGACGTTCGGGATCTCGCGCGACATCACCAAGCGCAAGATGGCCGAGCTGGCCATCCAGGAGAACCAGGAGCGGATGACCGCGATCATCAACACCCAGCGCGACGCGGCTGCCTCGAAGGAGGACGCCGACGCCGTGCTGGAGATGATCGCCGCGAGCGCCGCGCAGATCACCAAGGCCGACGGCGCCGCGCTGCTGCTCCTCGACGCCGAGGGCGAGCAGCTCGTCGTCCGCACGGCGCAGGGCATCCTCGAGTCGGCCC
>JAWVDX010000198.1:0-3690 GCA_033857015.1 Gaiellaceae bacterium | reverse complement strand
CGCGCCCGCGAAGAAGGTCGGCGCTGCCGCCGCGCTCCTCGCGGGCTCGGGCGGCGCTGCTCCCTCCGTCAAGGCGCCCGCCCACGGCCCGTCGGCGTCGGCGCCGCCCAACCCGTTTCCCCCGCAGCCGATCCCGGCGCAGCCTCCGGTCTCCACGCGCAACGACGAGGCGACGGCGATCCGGCCGCGCCCCGTGGTGCCGACCAGCGGCGGCAGCCGCGCCGGGGTAATCCTCGGCGGGCTCTCGCTCATCGTCGTCCTCGCGCTCGCGGTGTTCATGCTCCTGCCCAAGAAGGGGCAGTTCAAGATCAACATCACCGCCAAGGGCGGCGGCGCCGTCGGTCAGGTCGACATCTACATCGACGGCTCGAAGAAATGCGACACCGCGCCCTGCGTGGTGACGGATCTCGAGCCCGGCCCGAAGACGATCAAGGTCATCGCCGCGGGCTACCCGCCGAGCGAGCCGGTGATCGAAACGGTCGAGTCGAACAAGGAGAAGGTCGTCTTCCTGACGCTCGACGCCGCCGGCTCCGCGCCGGTGAACAACGCGCAGAACGCGGGCGGCGGGACCGGCACCGAGCTCAAGGTCGGCGCCGCCGAGACGCAGAAGGCGATCAAGGTCTCGATCGACGGCGTCGACAAGGGCCTGCTCCCGATCGACGCGAAGGACCTCGCGCCCGGCTCGCACAAGCTCAAGCTCGACGGCGGAGAGCGCTACGAGAAGCTCGAGCAGACGGTCGACCTCGCGGCCGGCCAGTCGAAGGATCTCGGCACGATCAAGCTCAAGGTCGTCAAGGGCCAGGTCACGCTCGATCTCGCGACGGCCGGCGCCAACGTCACGCTCGTGCGCCGCGCCGGTGACAAGAAGATCGAGAAGAAGCTCCCGGACTCGGTCTGGAAGAGCCCCCCCGTGAAGATGGACGTCGATCCGAGCGAGAGCTGGAAGCTCATCGCCACGAAGAAGGGCTTCGACGAGTTCTCGCAGGATCTCAACTTCGACGATGGCCAGGCCGAGAAGGCGATCAAGATCGAGCTCTTCGAAGCGGGCAAGGCCGTGCCCGCGCCCGTCGATACGGGGACGAAGACGCCTGCGCCGGACAAGACGCCTGCGCCGGACAAGACGCCGCCCCCGGACAAGACGCCCGTGGCCTCGGGCGCGGGTACGCTCAACATCAACTCGATCCCGGTGTCGAAGGTCGTGCTCGACGGCAAGCCGCTCGGCAGCACGCCCAAGGTCGGCGTCAGCGTCCCCGCGGGCTCGCACACGGTGACGTTCATCCACCCGGACCTCGGTAAGAAGTCGGTGACCGTGCAGGTCAAGGCCGGCGAAACCAAGACCGCGGCCGTCAAATTCAATTGATCACGATGGGGCCGCAACCCGGCCCCGTACCTCGGCGCATATCGCGCGCCTGATCTCCCGCGGCCCTCCCGAAATCGTTTCAGCTCAAACTATCTCGACGACGGCGCCGTCCGCCGCAGGGCTACTCGCCGCGTGAGGGCGCGTGGCGCTCGGCCCACGAGCGCCACGTGAAGGCGCAGGCGGGATCGCGCTCGTGGCCGGGGCCGGCGCATCGGGCCGGCTCGACGGGCGGGCCGAGGACGAGCATCGTGCCCCGTGGGACGAAGGGGAGATCGCGCTTCCACAGGCCGACGAGCTTCCGATCGAGATCGATCGAGATCTCCTTCTGCTCCTCGCTCAGCAGCTTGCCGAGCTCGCGGAGCAGGCGGTCCTTGAGCTCGGGATCGTCGGTCACGGCGAGGGCGCGGAGACGCAGCCGGATCGCGGCGTCACGCTCCCCCGCGCGGTTGAAGATGCCCACCGCGCCGAGCGTCTGCCAGGTGATGTTGGCGTTCTCGCCGCCGAGCTCCGCGGCGCGCGCGAGCATCCGCGCGCCGTCGAGGCGCCACTGCTGCTGCTCCTGCTCGTCGGTCAGGTAGGTGCCCGGGGCGATGAACGCGACGAACTGCCCGAGCTGCAGCCAGATCTGGCCGTCGAGCGGCAGCTCGCGGGATCCGCGCTCCATCACCGCGCGCGCCTTCGCCACCTCGTCGTGCGACGGCTCGAAGCCCTGGAACGTGTAGAGCGCGTCGGCGAGGAGGTAGGGCTCGCGGAACGTGGGCTCGAGCTCGTTGATGCTGTCGAGGAAGAGCGAGAGGTTCTCGAAGCGGCGGCGCTCGAAGGTGTGCAGGCCCTGCGAGACGAGCACGTGGGCCCAGAGCAGATCGGACAGCGCGGATCGGTAGCCGAGGGAGAGCGTCACGACCTGATCCGGCGGAGGCAGGACGTAGACGTCGGACTCTTCCTTCACGTGCTGGTGGACGCTCGCGAGCGTGCCGCGCACGGCGCCGATCGCCGTCGCCGAGGCGAGCACCAGGCCGAGCGTGACCAGCTTCGCTCTCACGTCACTCGACCTCGCGATCGATGAACATGCCGGGGAGGATGCGCGCCGATTTACCGGGGACGCGCTCGCCGCGCACCTCGAAGGTGGAGAGCGTCCCGTCGCCGTCGAGGTCCCCGTGCGCCGTCGCCGTGAAGCGCATCGTCTGCGTGGCGGCCTCCGTCTCGCTGTCGAACTTGAAGGCGAAGGCGTGCGCCTCGGTGAAGCGGAAATCGAGCGAGCGCCACGTCAGGTGCTCCCACGCGTCGACGGGATCGACGGTGCGGACGCCGCGCGGCACCTGGGCCGGCGTCAGCGGCGCGGGCGGCGGGAAGCTGATCTCCTGCGAGTGGCTCTGCGAGTAGGCGACGGCGCTCGTCACCAGGCGATCGAGGCCCTCGACCGGCTCGCTCAGCTTCGACGCGCTGAGGTTCCTGAAAAAGGCAGGGACCGCGACGGCGAGGCTGCTGCCGCCGATCGCGAAGAGGGCGGCGAGCTCCAGCGCGCTCCGGGAGGACAGCCACATGCGGGGGTTCTTAGCGCAGAAAGAGCCGCGCGGGGCCTCGATCCGGCCGCCGGGCGCGACGCCTCGATCAGTCGTACTCGTTGTTGACCCAGACCTGGCTCGCGAGGCGGAGCTTGCGCGTGCTCAGGTTCGCCTCGCCCGTGCGGGCGAACTGGCTGAAGTGGGTGCCGTCCCCGTCGAGATCGCCCTGGGCCGAGGCCTCGAAGCTCTCGGGGCTCGTCACGCCGGCAGGGTTGCCGCCGAACTTCACGGACGCCTTGCGATACCCGAGCTGATAGTAGCTGGGCGAGCTGCTCGTGAACTTCAGGCACGGCCAGCCGTTGCTCGAGTCGCCGAGGTTGTAGTCGGCGTTGGGGCCGCTGTTCGGCTGGTACTTCGTACCTTGAACTTTGGTCATCGCGTCGGGCACATCCTGGGTGGCCGTGCCGCAGAGCGCATGGTTCGCGACCTGCGTGACCTGGCCGTCCCCGACGATCTGGGAGCTCACCGTCTCGCGCTCATACGAGGCCTGCGCGCCCCGCGCGATCAGGCCCACAGCCTCCTTGGCCTCCGCGGTCTTGGCGACGGCGAGATAACGGCGGACGCCGTAGATCGCCAGAGCCGCCAGGACGCCGATGATCGCCACGACGATCATCAGCTCGACCAGGGTGAAGCCTCGCTTGCTCGCTGGGTTAACAGGCATGTTCATCGGAAGCCTCAGCCTCGCACGATTCGTTCAAGCGGGGTCAGACCGGGCTCGCGAGAGGTTCCGGCGGAGCTGCTCTCTGCCTCTCGGCGGCGAGGAGC
>JAWVDX010000197.1:0-4600 GCA_033857015.1 Gaiellaceae bacterium | reverse complement strand
AGGCCGTGTTCGACGCGCGCCGCGTCACGCCGAGCTAGCTTGCTCTTCGCTACCGTCGCCCGATGAAGCGGGTGACGAGGCTCTCGGCGGCGGTGATCGCGGGCGTCGCGCTCGTGTCGCTCGCGGGCGCCGCGCGCGCCGAGGCGCCGGTGCTGGACGCTTCGTGGGGAGATGGCGGCGTCGTCAGGACGGTGATCTCCCGGGACCGGGACGACTCCGTCTACGTCGCTGCCTCTGCGCTCGAGGGCGGACGGCTCATCGTCGCGGGCTGGCATGGCGGCGGGCCGCCGTTTCTCGACGTCGCCGTGCGCTACACGGCGCGTGGCCGGCTCGACACGACCTTCGGCACGGGAGGGATTGCGGACGAGCGCTGGGGGGCTCGCGGGATCGTCCCGAATTGGCAAGCCCGCCGTTTCCTCGGGATGTGGCTCCCGAGCGGGAAGATGCTGGTCGAGGATCCGCTCGAACGCCTGGACCGAGACGGCCGCGTCGATCCGACGTTCGGCGACCATGGCCGCGTGACTCTCGTCCTCCACGGGTGTCGACACCAGCTTCATCCGCTGCTCTCCCTGGCCGGCGGAAAGGTCCTCGTCGTGGCGAGGACGTGCGACGAGAACGCCGACCCAGGTGTGTGGACCCTGCTCCGCCTGCTTCCGGATGGCCGTCTCGACCCGACCTTTGGAAGCGGGGGCATCACGGAGGTCAGCGTCGGCGTTCGCGCATGGGGGCCCGGCTCCGGTGTATGGAGGGCATTCGCGCTGCCCGACGGGCGTCTCGTCGTCGCGGGCAGTACCGCGGTCGCGCCGCTCATCTCTGGGCCGGCGAGCGTCACCACTCAGCGCTACGCCTTCACGGTCGTGCGGCTGGACGATCGAGGCACGCTCGATCCGACCTTCGGCAACGGTGGCATCGCGCAGGTGGAGATGACCGGCGAGATCTACAGCGCGGTACGCGGCGACGTCGTGCGGACTCCTGCGGGGCGCGTCCTGCTCGCCGGTTGCATCTTTCCGAGGCTGACCGCGGTGGTCGGCTTTCGGGATGACGGGACACCCGACCCGGGATGGGGAACGAACGGCGTCGCAATTCCGACGCGAGGCTTCGAGTGCGGGAAGCTCGCGTTGCGCCCTGACGGAGAGGTATTCTTCCTCGCGACGCGCAAGCTCGTGTTGCTGCGCGCCGACGGAACCCTCGACATGCGGTTCGGCGTCGGCGGCGCAATCCATACGCGGACGGGCGACTTGATGCGCCTCGAGCCCGGACGACGAGTCGTGGTCGCGGGCGGCGTCGACCTCCCAGGGCAGCATCGGGGCGTCGCGGTGTTTCGCTACCGCTACTAGCGCAACAGAAAGTGTTGCGCTAACCTGAGGGCGTGGCAGTTGCGACTCAGGACAAGGTGCGGGCGCTCGGGGAGGACTTCGCCTCGCTGCGTGAGGTCGCGGACGTGCTCGGCGTCGACGTCGCGCAGATCTCCCGCTGGCGGCGGGGCGGGGGGATCGACGAGGCCAATGCGCTGCGGGTCGACCTGCTCGAGTTCGTCATGGCGCAGCTGACCCGCATCTACGACCGGCAGACGGCCCGCGACTGGCTGTTCGGGCTCAACCCCAACCTCGGCGATCGCCGGCCGCTCGACCTGATCCGCGCGGGACGCGTCCATGACGTTATCGCTGCGGTCGAGGCGGAATATGGAGACGCGTACGCCTGAGCTCTTCCGCTGTTTCGGCTGGTTGCCGAACGCGGATTCGACGGAGCCGGGCGGCGCGCTCTATCTCCCGCGCGACCATCAGGGCGCGGGGCGGCACGACAATCCCGAGCTGTACGGGGCGCTCTACCTGAGCGAGAGCCCGGTCGGCGCCGTGGCGGAGCAGCTGGCGCGCTTCCGCGGGATCCGCGAGCTGGAGGAGCGCCACCTGCGGCGCTTCGGCCGTCCGCTCGCCCTGGCCTCGTTCGCGCTCGACGAGGCGGCGCTCGTCGATCTCGACGACCCGAAGGTGCTGCAGCGCCGGCGCCTGCGCCCCTCCGAGGTCGCGACACGCGAGCGCTCGACGACCCAGCGGCAGGCGGCGGCGATCTTCGGGCTCCCGGACGAGCCGGCGGGGCTGCGCTGGTGGTCGACGCTCGAGTCCAGCTGGCTGAACGCCACGCTCTTCGACCGCGGGCTGACGCAGCTGGAGCTGACCGGCGTGCGCGCGTTGCGGCTGGGCCACGAGGCCGTCCAGAGCGCCTCGGAATTCCTCGGCTTCAGAGCCTAGGGAATGACTCGCACGGCATAGCGGCGCGCCTTGTAGGCGTGCCGGCCCTCGCCGAGGGTGAGCGCGTAGACGATCCGGGTCGTCCCGATCCGGCCGGCGCGGAAGCGCACCCAGACGACGTTGCCCTTCTCCCCTTCGGCCACCTCGTACACGACCGTGCGGTCGTACGTGCGCGCGAGCCGCCACACGCGGCCGGCGACCGTGGACTTGGGGAGATTCACGACGAACGCCTTCCCCCGCTTGACGACGACCGTCTTCGTCGGCCCGGCGGGCAGCGGGCCGACGGGCGGCGCCGACGCGCCGGCGACCACGGCGCAGACCAGGGCTGCGGCGAGGAGGACGGCGATCGAGAGTGTGCGGCTCAGGGCACCCATGGGTCGCCTCCAGTATCCCACCCGAGCAGCGTATGCAGGGAGATCAGCGCGGCGATCCGCTCGACGAAGGCGCGGTCGGGCCCCTCGAGGTGGCGCGCGGCGACCTCGAGCTGGCCGACGCGCTCCCCGTTGTAGACGACCGGCTTCGCGAGCAGCTCGCCGCCCTCGGCGCCTGCGCTCGGCCCGAGGACGAGCTCGCCGGCCTCGCTGAAGCGGAGGGCCACCCAGGTGTAGTCCGGCACCTCCTCGTGGACCGCGGCCACCGCGGTACGTAGGACGTCGTCGGCCTCGCCGCCCGCGGCGACGATGCGCTCGACGGCGGCGACGGCGCTCGCGTGGTCGTCCGCGCGGCTCACGCGTGCCCGGGGAGCTCCAGGTCGGCGCCCTCGAACGCCTGCACCGTGGCGCGGAACGAGGCGGGCACCGCAGCGGGGCGGCGGCGCTCGATGTCGATGAGCACCATCGTCTGCGACGAGGTCACCATCAGCTCGTCGTCCGAGACGCGGTAGGCAGCAAACTCCCAGCGCGTGCTCGAGTGGCCGATTCGGGCCAGGCGGACGAAGATCTCGAGCGCGTCGTCGAAGCGGGCCGGCGCCAGGTACTCCACGGAGAGGGCGCGCGCGACGAGCTCTTCCTCCTTCGGCGCCACGTCGAGCAGGCCGAGGTGGCGGAGGTACTCCACCCGGGCCATGTCGAAGTAAGGCAGGTAGCGCCCGTAGTAGACGACGCCCTGCGCGTCGGTGTCCGAGAAGTCGACGCGGGTGTGGGCGGAGTACTTGAACGGCGGGCGCCGATCGGTGAGCTGCCCGCGCTGCAGGGTCACGAGCGGATGACTTCCAGCACCTCGTCCCGCCGCCGCTCCATGTCCTCCTGGGACAGGGCTTCGAGGTTCAGGCGCAGCAGCGGCTCGGTGTTCGAGGGGCGCACGTTGAAGTGCCAGTCGTCGAACTCGACGGAGAGCCCGTCGAGGTGCGAGACGCGTCCCTCGCGGCCGAAGCGCTCCTTGAGCTCGAGCAGCTTCAGCGGGACGTCGTCGACGTGGGAGTTGATCTCGCCGGTGATGAAGTAGCGCGAGCGATAGGGCGCGAGGAGCTCCGAGAGCTTCTTGCCGCGCTTCGAGAGCAGCTCCAGCATGAGCAGCGCCGGGACGATGCCCGTGTCCGCCTGGGAGAAGTCCCGGAAGTAGTAGTGGCCCGACACTTCGCCGCCGAAGGCGGCGCCTTCCTCGCGCATGCGGTGCTTGATGAAGGCGTGGCCGACGCGGTTGATCAGCGGGATGCCGCCTGCCGCCTCGACGGTGCGCGGCACGGCCCACGAGACGCGCACGTCGTAGAGGATCTTCGCGCCCGGCTCGCGCTCGAGGATCGACTCGGCGAGCAGCGCCGTCACGAAGTCGCCGGGGACGAAGTCGCCAGTGTCGTCGACGAAGAAGCAGCGATCGGCGTCACCGTCGAAGGCGATGCCGAGCTCGGCTCCCTCCTCGGTGACCTTGCTGACGATGAACTCGCGATTCTCCGGGAGGAGCGGGTTCGGCTCGTGGTTCGGGAACGTCCCGTCCGGCTCGAAGAAGCAGCGCACGACGTCGAGCTGCGGCAGCCGCTCCAGGACAGGCTCGAGCATCCGCCCGCCCATGCCGTTCGCCGCGTCGACGACGACGCGCAGCGGCTTGATCGCGTCGACGTCCACGAAGGAGAGGACGCGCTCGACGAAGGCGGGCCAGATGTCGTACGGCGTCACGGAGCCCTGCTTCGCCGGTTCCTCGAAGCCGCGCAGCGCGCGGTCGCGCACCTCCGCGAGCCCGGAGTCGCCGCCGACCGGCAGCGCGCCGCGGCGCACCACCTTCATCCCCGTGTACTCCTTCGGGTTGTGCGAGGCGGTGCAGCAGATGCCGCCGTCGAGCTCGAGCGAGCCGACCGCGAAGTAGAGCATCTCCGTCCCGACGAGCCCGATGTCCAGCACCTCGGCGCCGCCGTCGAC
>JAWVDX010000196.1:0-7417 GCA_033857015.1 Gaiellaceae bacterium | reverse complement strand
AGGCGGCCGAGCCGGAAGACGACGCCCCGCTCGTACTCGCGCGCCACCTTCACGGACGAGGAGACGATGAGCAGCAGGATGACGAGGACGGCTGCGACGACGATGACGATGGGCCCGATCACGACGGCTCCTTCTCTTGCGGTGCGGTGCTCTCGATCCTACGCGGTGGGTTGCAGATCGTGCGCCCGGCTTACCGTCAGCGTCAGCCCGTCCACGCCGTCGACCTGGACCGCCTCGCCCGGCGTGAGCGGCTCGCCGTCGGCGGCGTGCGCCTGCCAGAGCTCGCCACGCACGAGGACGAGGCTGTGGCCGCGTACCTCGCCGGTGGCGCCGAGCAGCGTGTGCGCTCCGACCCGCACGGGCGAATGGCGGGCTTGAACGGCCTTCCGGATGACGAAGGCCCAGCTCACGCCGAGCAGCACCGCGACGGTGATGATCGCGACACGGTTCACGTGGTAGGGCGACGGTGCGCCGCGGAACAGCAGCAGCATCCCGACCGCGAGGCTGATGATCCCGGAGATCCCCATCGCCCCGTGCGCGGGCACGTGGGCCTCGGCCACGAAGAGGATGATCCCGAAGAGGATCAGCGCGATCCCGGCCCAGCTGAAGGGGATGATCGTGAGGCCCCAGAGCGCCGCGATGAACGAGATCGCCCCGATCGTCCCCGGGAGCACGACGCCCGGGTGGAAGATCTCGAAGCCGATCCCCAGGATCCCGACGAGGAAGAGCAACCCGATGATGTTGGGGTCGATGAGGACGTTCAGCAGCCGTCCGAAGAGGCCGAGCTTGACGTGGTCGAGCTGCGCGCCCGCCGTGTGCAGCGTGAAGTCGCGGCCCGGCGAGCTGACGTGGCGGCCGTCGATCTCGCGGAGGAGCGTCGGCAGATCCGTCGCGACCAGATCGATGACGTTCTGCTTGAGCGCCTCCTTCTCGGTGAGGTTGGACGCGACCTTGACGGCTGCGGTGCCCCAGGCGCCGTTGCGGTGGTGGGCCTCCATGATCGAGCGCAGGTTCGCCGCCTCGTGGTTGATCAGCTTGCGGCGGAGATCCGACCCGGGCACGTTCCCGCCGCTGCCGTCGATCGGCGTCGAGGAGCCGATGTTCGTCTCGGGGGCCATGGCCAGCACGTCGCCGGCCTCGGCGATCCAGACCCCGGCCGAGCCCGCGAAGCCGCCCTTCGGGCTCACGTAGACGATCACGGGTACCTTGGCGCTCAGCTCCGAGAGGACGATCTTGTCCTTCGAGGTCAGGAGCCCGCCCGGCGTGTTCAGCTCGATCACCGCAGCGTCGTAGTGATCGTCGCCGGCGCGCTTGAGCTGGCTGCTCATGAAGTCCTGGGTGACCGGGTTGACGTCGAGGTCGAAGGCGATGACGAGCACCTTCGGGGGATCCGCGGCCTGGGCGCCGGCGGCGAGCACGAGCGCCGCGCCGATCAGGAGCGGGAGGACGAGCGCACGCACAGGGAACCCGCGCACAGCTGTAAGGATTCTATCAACGAGGCCCTCGTGCCCTATCGCCGGGAGGAACTCGGTGGCAGCATCGAGAACGGGGTCTCTTGGTGCGCAAGCTCTGCCTCAGCCTGCTCCTCTTCGCGCTCGCCGCGCCCGGCGCCGCTCGCGCGGCCTCGGCGAGCCTGCGTTCCAGCGCGCTTCCGATCGCGACACGCGGCGGAGCCCAGCGCACACGGAGCTTCGATCTCGTCGGCCTGCACTGGCGTGGCCCGGGCCAGGTGCGCTTCAGCACGCACAGGGTCGGCGGCGGCTGGAGCGCCTGGCACGCAGCAGCGCCCGAGGCGGAGGACCTGCCCGACGAGGCGACGCCCGAGCGAGCGGCGCAGCAGAGCTGGCGCCTCGGCAACCCGTACTGGACGGGCGCCTCGGACGGGATCCGCTACCGCCTCTCCGGTCGTGTCACGGCTCTGCGCGCCTACTTCGTCCGCAGCTCCCCGGCGAGCGTTCCCCCGCGGACGCTCAGGATGTCCGCCCTCGCGCCGCCGATCATCCCGCGCGCGGGCTGGAACGCCGAGGAGGAGATCCGCCGCGCCCCGCCGCGCTACGCCGACTCGATCCACTTCGCGCTCGTCCACCACACCGCCGGCTCGAACAACTACACCGCGGCGCAGTCACCCGCGATCGTGCGTGCGATCGAGCTCTACCACGTGAAGGCGAACGGCTGGAACGACATTGGCTACAACTTCCTCGTCGACAAGTACGGCCAGGTCTTCGAGGGGCGCTACGGCGGCATGGACAAGGCGGTCATCGGCGCCCACGCCGAAGGGTTCAACACGGGCTCCACCGGTGTCGCCGTCCTCGGCAACTACGGTGCCACGAAGCTCACCCCGGCGGCGCTGCAGGCGCTCGAGCAGCTGCTGGCCTGGCGGCTCGACATCGCGCACGTCGAGCCGGTCGGGAGGGTGACGGCGATCTCGGGCGGCAACGCGAAGTTCCCCGTCGGGACGGCCGTGTCGCTGCGCATCGTCGCGGGGCACCGCGACACCGGGTTCACCTCCTGTCCCGGCCAGGCGCTGTACGACGAGTTGCCGGCGATCGCCGAGTCGGTCGCCCAGACGGGGCTCCCGAAGGTCTATACGCCGCACCTCACCGGGACGCTTGGCCAGCCGGTGCGCTTCAACGCGAAGCTCTCCGGCAGCCTGCCCTGGACGGTCACGGTGACGGATGCGAGCAAGGCGGTGCTGGCGACCGGCACCGGCACGAGCGCCGAGGTCGACTGGACCTGGGACGCGACGGCAGCGACCGAGGGCACCTACCGCTGGACGATCTCCACACCGGGCGCCCGCTCGGCCACCGGGACGCTCAAGGGGAAGCCGGTCGTCGGCGGGACGGCTGCCACGGTCAGCGCGCTTGCTGCGGGCCCACCGATCCTGACGCCGAACGGCGACGGGGTGGACGACGCGCTCACGGTCGGCTACACGCTCTCCGCAGCCGCGGCGGTGACCGTGACCGTGGCCTCCGGGCCGACTCCCGTCGCCACGATCTTCACCGGCAACCAGGCCAAGGGAGCCCAGCAGGTCGCCTGGGCGCCGCCACCCGAGCTGCCTGACGGGAGCTACACCGTCACCGTGGCGACCGCGACGTCCACGCTCACGGCGCCGTTCCTCATCGACCGGACGCTCGGGCAGCTGGCCGTGACGCCCGCGCTCTTCAGCCCCAACGGGGACGGGCGGCTCGACACGACCGCGATCAGCTACCAGCTCGCGCAGGCGGCGAGCGTGGACGTGCGCCTCGAGCAGAGCGGCGTTCTCGTCGCCGACCTCGGCACGCAGGCGCTCCAGCCCGGGCCGCAGCAGCTTCCGTGGGACGGGCTGAATGGTGGGACGCACGTCCCCGACGGTGCATACGACCTTGTCGTCGCGGCGACCGATCCGCTCGCCACGGTGCTCCAGAAGGCGCCGCTCACGATCGACACGACGGCGCCGCAGGTGCGCCTCGTCTCGCTGAAGAAGCTGATCTTCCGCTCGAGCGAGCGGGCCGACGTGATCGCGGTCGTCAACGGGAAGAGGATCGCCCTCGCCGTGCGCGCCGGCTCGTTCCGCATCCCCTTCAAGGGCAAGCCACGCAAGGTCACGCTGGTGGCGACCGACCTCGCGGGGAACCGCGGGCGCTTCAAGCGTCCCTAGCCGGCGAGCCGCCAGGCGTCGTACCGGCGCTCCAGCACGAGAAGGAGCTCGACAAGGAGGTCGCTGCGCTCCGGTGCCGAGCCAAGCTCCAGCTCGAGCGACGTCGCCGGGAAGACGGGGCGCTCGGGCAGCTCGTCCGCGCGCTGGCTCACGTTCAGCCCGATTCCGAGCGTGACGCGGCCTTCGCTCGCCTCGGCGAGCACCCCCGCGACCTTCCGGTCCGCGACGAGCACGTCGTTCGGCGCCTTGACGGACGTCTCGAGGCCGAGGCCCGCCACGACCTCGCACACCGCCTCCGCCGCCACCACGGTCAGCGTCGGCAGCCGCTCGGGCGCCACCTCCGGACGGAGCCGCACCGACAGCAGCAGGCTCGTGCCCGGCGGGGCGACCCACATGCGGCCCATCCGCCCGCGCCCCTGCGTCTGCTCGTCCGCGACCGCGACGGCGCCCTCTGGCGCGTCGCCGGCGAGCAGCCGCTGGGTGCTCGGACAGCGCTCCGCGTACACGTACGCCTCCCGCCCGAAGCGCCCGCGTAGGCGCGGAACGACGTCTGCTCGCGCCAGTGAGGAGCCCACCGCGGATTAGACTAGCTCTCTGTGACCGAGCTCTCGTTCCAGACACCCTTCGGCAGGGAGGGCATCGAGGCGATCATCCCTCATCGCGACCCCTTCCTCCTCGTCGACGAGGTGCTCGAGCTCGAGCCCGGCGTGCGTTGCGTCGCGCGCAAGACCGTGCGCGCGGACGAGTGGTACCTCGCGGGCCACTTCCCCGGGCGCCCCGTCATGCCGGGCGTGCTGATGGTCGAAGGCCTGGCGCAGGCGGGCGCCCTCGCTGTGCTCTCGCTGGAGGAGAACCGCGGCAAGCTCGCCCTCTTCGCCGGCATCGACGACGTCCGCTTCAAGCGCATCGTCGAGCCTGGCGACGAGCTGCTCTACGAGTGCACGCTCGAGGCTGTCCGCGGCCCGGTCGGGCGGGGCAAGGCGCGGGCCACGGTCGACGGCAAGCTCGCCGTCCGCGGCACGCTGACCTTCGCGGTGGAGCAGTGATCGGCTCGATGAACGGCGCGCGGATCTCGATCACGGGGCTCGGGTGCTACGTCCCCGAGAAGGTCGTGACGAACGACGACATCGCCACCCTGGTCGACACCTCCGACGAGTGGATCCAGGAGCGAACCGGGATCCGCGAGCGGCGGATCGCCCGCGACGACGAGGCGCTCTCCGACCTCTGCGTGCCGGCGGCGGAGCAGGCGCTCGCCGCAGCCGGCGTCACGGCGCTGGAGATCGACCTGATCATCGTCGCGACGGTGACCCCGGACATGATCTTCCCCTCGACGGCGGCGATCGTCGCCGACCGGATCGGGGCGACGAACGCCGCCGCCTACGACCTCTCGGCCGGCTGCACCGGCTTCATGTACGCGCTCGCGCAGGCGGCCGGCATGATCGCCGGCGGCCTCGGCGAGCGCATCCTCGTCATCGGCGCGGACACGCTCTCGAAGATCGTCGACTGGACCGACCGCTCGACCTGCATCCTCTTCGGCGACGGAGCAGGGGCAGTCGTCCTGGAGCGCGTCGAGAGCGGCGGGTTCCTCGGCTTCGAGCTCGGCGCGGACGGCTCCGGTGGCGACGAGCTCTACGTCCCCGCCGGCGGCTCGCGCGCGCCCGCGAGCCTGGAGACCGTGCAAGGCCGCCAGAATTACGTGAAAATGAACGGCCGTGAAGTGTTCAAGTTCGCAACGCGCATCCTCGTCAGCTCGGCCGAGGCGCTCCTCGAGCGCTGCAACCTCGCCGTCGGCGACGTCGACGTCTACGTGCCGCACCAGGCGAACGTCCGTATCATCGATCACGCTGCACGGAAGCTCGGCGTTCCCGAGGAGAAAGTCGTCGTGAACGTCGATCGGTTCGGCAACACCTCGTCCGCCTCCATCCCGCTCGCCCTCGCGGACGCGGCTGCAGACGGGCGGTTGAGGCAGGGAGAGCTCGTCCTTATGACGGGCATGGGCGCCGGGCTCACGTGGGGCTCGGGCCTGATCGAGTGGACTGCCGCGCCGAGCGGTAGCCGCTAAGGAGATGGAGACCATGGGCAAGATCGCTTTCTGCTTCCCCGGACAGGGCTCATTGGAGCAGGGCATGGGACGCGAATTCGCCGAGTCCATCCCCGAGGCGATGGAGGTCTTCGAGCGTGGGTCGACGGCGACCGGCCTCGACCTCAAGGAGATCTGCTTCGAGTCGCCCGTCGAGGACCTCGTCGACACGGCGATCCAGCAGCCGGCGCTCCTCGCCGCTTCCCTGGCGGCACTGGCGGCGCTCCGTTCGCGCGGGATCACCCCCGACTACGTGGTCGGCCACTCGGTCGGCGAATTCGCCGCGCTGCAGGCCAGCGAGGCGTACACGGTCGAGGAGGCATTCGCGCTCGTGCGCGCTCGCGGGCTCGCGATGGCCGCCGCCGCGCTCGAGAATCCCGGCTCGATGGCTGCGATCCTGGGTCTCGACGACGAGGCCGTGGAGACGCTCTGCCGCAAGATCCTCGGCGTCTGGCCGGCGAACTACAACTGCCCCGGGCAGATCGTCGTCTCCGGCCAGAACGAAGCGGTCGACGAGTGCTGCACGCAGGCGAGCGACGCCGGCGCGCGCCGCGCGGTGAAGCTCGCCGTCTCGGGCGCGTTCCACAGCCCGCTCGTCGCGAAGGCGGCCGAGGTGCTCCGCCCGCACGTGGAGAAGATCCACTTCAAGCAGACCGAGGTGCCGTTCATGTCCACCGTGACTGCGCGGATCGAGGATGCGCAGAAGCTCGGCACGCTGCTCTGCGACCAGCTCACGGCGCCGGTGAAGTTCACGCAGTCGACGAACGAGCTGATCAAGGAGGGCGTCCGCACCTTCGTCGAGGTCGGCCCCGGCAACGTCCTTTCCGGCCTCGTGAGGCGGATCGACCGCAGCGTCCAGGCGATCTCGGTCAACAACCTCGCCGGTCTCGCCAAGCTCGAGGAGGCTCTCGCTGTCTAGCACGGAGCTTCCGCTCGGAAAGGCGGAGATCAGCGAGCGGGAGTTCTGCTCCCTCGCCGGCAAGACCGCGCTCGTCACGGGTGGATCGCGAGGCATCGGCGCGTCCATCGCGCGCGAGCTGGCGCGCGCGGGAGCGAGCGTCGTGCTCGGCTATCGCTCCGGCCAGGACGAGGCGGAGGCGGTCGCGAAGGAGATCGGCGGCCGAGCGCTCCAGGCCGACGTCGCGGACGCGGACGAGGCGAAGCGCATCGTCGAAGAGGCGGGGGACATCGACATCCTCGTCAACAACGCCGGCCTCACGCGCGACACGCTGCTGGTGCGGATGAGCGACGAGGACTGGCACGACGTCATCGAGACGAATCTCTCCTCCGTCTTCTACACCTCGCGCGCCGTGGCGCGCGGGATGATGAAGCGGCGCAGCGGCTCGATCGTCAACGTCGCGAGCATCGTCGGCCTGCGCGGCAACCTCGGCCAGGCGAACTACGCCGCCTCCAAGGCGGGGATCATCGGCTTCACCAAGTCGCTCGCCAGGGAGCTCGGCGGGCGCGGCGTCCGGGCGAACGTCGTCGCGCCGGGCTATGTCGAGACCCGGCTCACCGAGGTGATCCCGGACGAGCTCCAGGCTTCCATGCTCCAGAACACCCCGCTCGGCCGCTTCGGGAAGGCCGACGACATCGCCGGAGCGGTACGCTTCCTCTGCTCGGACGAGGCCTCCTTCATCACGGGTGCAGTCCTGCTCGTCGATGGCGGCCTCGGGATGTAGTGCAAGCACAGGGGCCCT
>JAWVDX010000195.1:0-3182 GCA_033857015.1 Gaiellaceae bacterium | reverse complement strand
ATCGGCGCCATCGCGGCGATCAAGGCACTGGGCAAGGTCCCGGGCAAGGACATCAAGGTCGTCTCGATCGACGGCGAGAAGGACGGGCTCAAGGCAGTCGCCTCGGGCGCGATGGTCGCGACGGTGGAGTGCAACCCGCGCTTCGGCCCGAAGGCCTTCGCGACGATGAAGGACTACGCCTCGGGCAAGACCGTGAAGACGCTCATCGTCAACACGGACAACCTGTTCACCATCAAGAACGCCAAGGCGAACATCGCAAAGGCGTACTAGAACTTCCGGTATGACCGAAGGGTTCGAGACAAGTCGTGGAGAGGAGTGGGCGGCGGTTCCCCCGCCGGCCACTCCGGCTGAAAGAGCGCCGTCCATGCTGTCGATGACCGGCATCACGAAGCGCTTCCTCGGCGTCGCAGCGCTCCTGGACGCAGAGCTCGACGTGGCGGCCGGCGAAGTGCATGCGCTCGTGGGCCAGAACGGGGCGGGCAAGTCGACGCTGATCAAGGTGCTCACCGGCGCCTACCAGCGCGACGCCGGCGAGATCGTCTTCGACGGCGAGCGCGTCAACTTCGGCTCCCCCCACGCCGCCCAGCTACGGGGGCTGTCGACGATCTACCAGGAGGTCAACCTCGTCCGCTACCGCTCGGTGGCGGAGAACATCTTTCTCGGCCGCGAGCCGAAGGGCTTCGGGGTCATCGACTGGAGGCGCATGCACCGGGAGGGCGCTGCGCTCATGCAGCGCCTCGGCCTTGCAATCGACGTGACCCGCCCGCTCTACGAGTACTCGCTCGCGACGCAACAGATGACCGCGATCGCCCGGGCGCTCTCCACCGAGGCGAAGCTCGTGATCATGGACGAGCCGACCTCGGCGCTCGCCGACCAGGAGGTGCAGACCCTCTTCGGGGTCATCCGCCAGCTCAAGGAGGACGGCATCGCCGTCGTCTTCGTCTCGCATCGCCTCGACGAGCTCTACGCCGTCTGCGACCGGGTCACGATCATGCGCGACGGACGGACGATCGAGCAGCGCCCGCTCGCCGAGATCTCGCGCTACGAGCTCGTGGCGAAGATGCTCGGACGCGAGCTCGCTCAGGAGCTGTCGCACCGCCGTGCGGAGTCCGCGACGGTGGATCAGGAGGTTCCCCCCGCGCTCGCAGCACGTGGCCTGCGACGCGACCCCGAGCTGCGGAACGTCTCCCTCGACGTCCGGCCCGGCGAGATCGTCGGTCTCGCCGGGTTGCTCGGCTCGGGGCGCACGGAGACGGCGCGCGCGCTCTTCGGCGCCGATGCGCTCGACGCCGGCGAGGTCGTCGTCGGCGGCAAGCCGGCAGCGATCCACTCGCCGCGGGACGCCGTCCGGAACAAGCTCGGGCTCGTGCCGGAGGACCGCAAGACCGACGGCATCGTCCCCTACCTCTCCGTCGCGGAGAACCTGACGCTCGCGCTGCTGCCGCGGCTGCGCCGCCACGGGATCGTGGATCGCAGCCGGCAGCAGGCGATCGTGAAGCGCTTCGTCGAGGCGCTCGGGATCAAATGCTCGAGCGCGGACCAGCCGATCCGCGAGCTCTCCGGCGGCAACCAGCAGAAGGTGATCCTCGCGCGCTGGCTGTGCACGGACCCCAGGCTGCTGATCCTCGACGAGCCGACCCGCGGGATCGACGTCGGTGCGAAGGCCGACATCCAGCTCCTGATCCGCAAGCTGGCGGACGACGGGCTCGGCGTGCTGTTCATCTCCTCGGAGCTCGAGGAGGTCGTCGCAGGCTGCGACCGCGTCATCACCTTGCGTGACGGAGCGAGCGTGTCGGAGCTCCGCGGCGAGGAGATCAGCGAGGCCGCGCTCATGACGGCGATGGCGACGGGGGCCGCGGTCGCGGAGGACGAGCGATGACGGCCGGAGCGATGACGCGGGTCGGCGAGTGGCTGCGCCGCAGCGAGGGCGAGAGCGGCACCGAGGCCGCGCGCACGCCGCTCGGGCAGCGCTGGACGACCTGGGCGCAGCGCTACGGGATGCTTGCGACGCTCGTCGTCCTCTTCGCCTACAACGCGTTCGAGACGCCGTTCTTCCTGACCCAGCGGTCGCTCCTCTTCGTGCTGCTGCGCCAGTCTGCCCCGGTGGCGATCGTCGCCGTCGGGATGGCGATCGTGATCGGCACCGGCGGCATCGACCTCTCCGTCGGCTCGGTCATGGCGATCTCGGGCCAGGTGGGCGCGCTGCTCTTCCTGGACGGCTGGGGTGTCGCTCCCGCTATGGCCTGCGCCCTCCTGGCGGCACTCGCCTGCGGTGTCTTCAACGGCACGCTCGTCGCTCGCTTCGGGGTGCAGCCGATCATCGCGACGCTCATCCTCTTCATCGCCGGACGCGGGATCGCGCAACTGATCACGAACGGCCAGCTCCAGCCGCTGGACGACCACACCTTTCAGTGGATCGGCATCGCCCAGCCCTGGGGCGTCCCGGCCCAGGTGCTGATCGCGCTTGCGGTGGCGATCGTCGCCGCCGCCGTGATGCGGCTCACCGTCTTCGGCCGCTACGTCACCGCGGTCGGCGGGAACGCGGCCGCCTCGCGCATCGCAGGGATCCCGTCCGGCCGCGTGAAAGTCAGCGCCTACGTCATCTGTGCAGGGCTCGCGGGGCTGGTCGGGCTCATCGTCGTCGGCGCCTCGTACGCCTCCGACGCGCCCAACACGGGCCTCGGCATGGAGCTCAACGCGATCGCCGCCGTGGCCGTCGCCGGGACCCCGCTCATGGGCGGACGGGTCCGCATCTGGGGCGCAGTCGGCGGCGCGGTCCTGTTGACGCTGCTCACGAACACGTTCATCGCCCACGGGCTGACCAAGCAGGTCGCCGAGATGGTCGAGGGCCTCGTCATCCTCGCCGCTCTCGCCATCCAACGCCATGAGCGCTAGCGCCGCCCCCACCAACCGGCTCAAGGGCGCGGCGACACGCGTCCAGCTCGGCGTGCGCATCCAGCGCCAGGGCGCGCTGATCGCCTTGCTGGCGCTCGTCGCGTTCGGTGCGGCGCGCTACGGCCACGGCTTCTACGGCGGGTCGAACCTGCGCGACCTGCTCGGCGACAACGCCAAGTTCGGCTTCATCGCGCTCGGGATGACCTTCGTGATCATGTCCGGCGGGATCGACCTATCCGTCGGGTCGGTCGTGGCGCTCGGCGGCGTTCTGGCCGCCCAGCAGAGCG
>JAWVDX010000194.1:0-2619 GCA_033857015.1 Gaiellaceae bacterium | reverse complement strand
CTGGGGTCAGGTCCCGCATTCCCGCATTCCCCAACAACTAGCGGCCGTCCCCGTCGCTCCTGCGACCTGCCTCGAGCAGTCCCTGCGTGTAGCCGATCGCGTGCAGCCGCCCGAGCGGCGAGTAGCCGGGCACGTCGGCGCGATCGCCCTCGAGGGTCGGGTTGTGATCGGTGCGCAGCGGGCCGTCGAACCCCACGGCGCGGTAGGCACGGATGCAGGCGAGCATGTCCGTCGGGCCCTCGTCGTGGAAGGTCTCGACGAACCGCTCCGGCGTTCCCTCCACGTCGCGGAAGTGGACGAAGGCGATGCGCTCGCCGAGCTCGGCGATCGCGGCCGGCATGTCGGCGGTCATCAGCGCGAAGTTGCCCTGGCAGAACGTGATCGCGTTCGCGGGGCTCGGGTGGAGCTCGAGCAGGCGCTGGAAGGCCTCCACCGAGCGCATGATCCGGGGGACGCCGCGGATCGGCGAGAGCGGCGGGTCGTCCGGGTGCATCGCGAGCGTCACGCCGGCCTCCTCGGCGATCGGGACGATGCGCTCGAGGAAGCGGCGCAGGTTCTCCCAGAGCGCGTCCTCGGTCGCGGTGCCGGTACGCGGAAGCGGCGCGTCCTCGAGGCGGCGGTGGTCGTAGCCCGCGACGAGCGCGCCGCCGCGCCCGCGGACGGCGACGTCGGTGCGCAGCCAGCCGAGCGCCGCGGCCCAGTTGTAACAGAGCACCGGAATGCCGAGGTGGCCCATGTTCCGGACGAGCGTCTCGACGTGCTCGAGCTCCTCCTCCGCGCCGGGCTTGCCGAGGCGGAGGCGGTCCATCGGCGGGTTGTCCTCGATGACGTCGAGGGTGAAGCCCTCACCCTCGATGTTCGCCTTGTAGACCGAGAGCGGCGCGAGATCCCAGGGGTGGTCGGCGACGTCGCCGCGCCAGTCCCGCAGGCCGCGCGGGAGAACGCCGACTGCGTGGTCGACGCCGACCTGCCGCAGCATGCGCCAGTAGGGCGTCGGCTGCGCCTCGAGCAGGATCTCAGCCAGGTAGGGCATGCAGGCTCATCCTCTCAGACGCCGCTGAACGCGCCGAACCCGCCGTCGACCGCGATCACCGTGCCGGTGACGAACCGCGAGGCGGGCGAGCAGAGCCAGACGGCCGCCCCGCCGAGGTCGGCCGGCTCGCCGAAGCGCCCGGCGGGGGTGTGGGCGAGGATCGCGCGGCCGCGGGCCGTCGGCTGGCCGGCGTCGTCGAGGAGCAGGGCCCGATTCTGCGCTCCTATGAAGAACCCGGGCGCGATTGCGTTGACGCGCAGCCGGTCGCCGTGGCGCTGCGCGAGCTCGACCGCAAGGGAGCGCGTGACGCTGTCGATCGCGGCCTTCGCCGCGCCGTAGGCCGGAACACGCGTGAGAGCGCGACTCGCGGCCATGGACGAGATCGTGACGATCGCCCCCTCCCCGCTCGCGACGAGCGGCCCGGCGAAGGCCTGGCAGGGAAGCCACGTGCCGAGCACGTTGAGGTCGAGGGCCGCGCGAAACGCGTCCTCCGGGATGTCGGTGAAGCTCCCCTCCGGCGCGACGATCGCCCCGGGGACCTGGCCGCCCGCGGCGCAGACGAGCGCGTCGACGCGTCCCCAGCGCTCGAGGACGGCGTCGCGAGCCGCGTCGAGGTCCGCGGACGAGAGCACGTCGGCCGTCAGCGGGAAGGCGTCGATCCCCTCGCTGGTCAGCGCCTCGTGGACGCGGCGCAGCCCCTCCTCCTGCCGCGCGAGGAGCGCGACCTTCGCGCCGGCGAGACCGAGCGCCCGCGCGATCGCGCTCCCGAGCGCCCCGGACGCGCCGGTGACGACTGCGACGCGGTCGCCGAGGTCGAACATGTCGCTCATCCGAGGCGGTACGCGTCGCGGGCCAGGTCGACTGCAAGCGAGCGGGCGAGCCGGTGCGCAGCCTCTTCGTCGAGCTTCCCGCTCGTCACGAGCTCGGCCAGCCAGTCGCACGAGACGCGCCTCCAGACCTCGTGGCGCGCCGGGATGGACGGGAACGCGCGCGTGTCGTCGACGAAGCCCGCGGTGTTGGCGAGCCCGCAGATGGGCGCGACGGCGTCGAGGAAGCGCCGCATGCCGGCGGGGCTGTCGAGGAACCACCACGGCGCCCCGAGGACGAGCGCCGGGTAGTAGCCGGCGAGCGGCGCCAGCTCGCGCGTGAGCGTGCTCTCGTCGAGGGTGTAGGCGACGAGCGTGAAGCCCGGATCGTCGCCGTAGGCGTTCAGCAGCTCGTGGAGGTTGCGCGTCCATTCGGTGGCCACCGGGATGTCGGCTCCGATGTCCGTCCCGAAGCGGGCGAGCCCGTCGGCGTGGTGGTTGCGCAGGCTGCCGGCGTGGAGCTGCATGACGAGGCCTTCGTCGCGACAGAGCTCGGCGAGCTGGAGGACGAGCCGGGCTGCGAGTCGCTCTCCGTCGTCGGCGCTCGCGAGCCCACGCAGGCCGCGCTGGACGAGCCCATCCGCCTCCGCCGCGGGCAGGAGCTCGGCTCGCGGGCTCGTGACGCTGACGTCGATCCCGGTCGCGCCCAGGCGCTTGAACGCCGCCAGCCGCACCGACAGCGCGGCGACGAGCGATGCGTAGTCCACGACGTCCGTGTCG
>JAWVDX010000193.1:0-5437 GCA_033857015.1 Gaiellaceae bacterium | reverse complement strand
AGCGGGATGCTCGTCGTCGTGCTCCCGGCAACCGCCGGGGCGCGGCTCGTCGACTGCCTCATCGGAGGCGGCGTTGCGTTCGTCGCGAGTGCGTTCCTCTTTCCGCTCGACACCGAGCGGGCGTTTCAGGTCGAGGTGGAGCGCGTCGCGAACGGGAGCGCGGAGTCGCTCGCGGAGACGGCGACGGCCCTCGAGCGCGACGAGCCCGAGCGGGCGTGGGCCGGGCGTGGACGGGTCGTCTCGGCCCAGGCGCTGGACGAGGCCCTGTCGGTCGCCCGCGGCGCGGCGCGGGTCGCGCCGAGGCGCTCCGGTGGGCGGGCGCGGCTCGCTGCGTACGAGCGCGCCGTCGTCGACCTGGCCGCGGCGAGCCGCGCCACGCGTGTGGCCGGCGGCGCGGCAGCACGCCTTCTGCGCACCGGCGCGACTGCACCGGAGCTTGTCGTCCCGCTGCGGCAGCTCGCCGCTGCGGCCCGCGAGACGCCTGCTGCGCTCGCCGGCTCCGGAGAGGCCTCCCGGCGACTCGCCGAGAGTGCGGCCGCGGCGACGCAGGCGGCCGATGCCGCCGACCGCGAGCCTCAGGACATCCGCGCTGCGACGCTCGTCCACCTCGTCGAGACGATCGGCGACCGGCTCGTGTCGGCGGGGAGGTAGCTCAAGGGTCGACTACTCCGTCTGATTGCGCGCGCTGCAGGATGCTGAGAGACTCGGAAGCATGAGCACGGTCGACGAGCTGCCGATCGGCACCGTCACCTTCCTGTTTACCGACATCGAGGGGTCGACACAGCTGCTCAAACAGCTGCGAGACGACTACGGCAAGGCGCTCGCCGAGCACCAGGGGATCCTTCGCGAGGTCTTCGCGGAGCACGGCGGGCGTGAGATCGACACCCAGGGAGACTCGTTCTTCGTTGCCTTCCGCCGCGCCAAGGACACGGTGACCGCTGCCGTCGCCTGCCAGCGCCGGCTTGCTGCGCACGAGTGGGCCGAAGGCGTCCAGCTCCGGGTCCGCATGGGGATTCACACCGGCGAGCCCGTCGTGGGAGGGGAGCGGTACCTCGGTCTCGGCGTGCACCGGGCGGCGCGCATCTGCGCGGCCGGGCACGGAGGCCAGGTGCTCGTCTCGCAGACGACGCGCGAGCTGCTCCGCGACGACCCGATCCCCGACGTCTCCCTGCGTGACCTGGGCGAGCACCAGCTGAAGGACCTGGACGAGCCGGAGCGGCTCTTCCAGCTCGTCTCGCCGGGGCTCCAGGAGGCCTTCCCGCCGCTGAAGGTCGCCGCTCCCACGCCGTTTGCCGGTCGCGAAGGCGAGCTGGCGGAGGCGGTGGCCGACGAGATGACCCTGCGTTGGCGGCACCCCGGACGTCGGGCCCTGATCGGCGCGACGTTCGCCGCAGCGGTTGTCGGCACGGCCCTGGGCGTGCTCCTGACACAGGGAGGCGGATCGAGAGCCGACGCCTCGGTCGCAGCGAACACCATCGGCGTGATCGACCCGGACAGCAGCAAGATCGCCGCCGAGATCCCGGTCGGGGTCGAGCCAGGCGGCGTCGCGTCCGGCTCGGACGCGATCTGGGTCTCGAACACCGGCGGAGACACGGTCTCCCGCATCGACCCAGTGACGAACGAGCTGCGCGACACCGTTTCCGTGGGCGGCGGACCCACGGGCATCGCGGTCACTCCGAACGCGGTCTGGGTCGCGAACGGCTTGGACGGCACCGTCTCGCGCATCGACCCGCAGACGAACACGGTCACGCAGACGATCGTCGTGGGCAACGGCCCGACCGGGGTCGCCGCAGGGGAGGGCGCCGTCTGGGTGGCAAACGCCACGGACGGCACCGTGACGCGGATCGATCCTGTGAGCGGCAGGAAGACGCTGACCTTCCCGGCGATCATCGGGGCCTCCGGTGTCGCAGTCGGCTTCGGGCGCGTCTGGGTCGTCTCGCCCCCGTCGGGCAAGGTGGTCGCCATCGATCCCCGCTCCGGGAACGTCCTCGACGAGATCGGCGTCGGCGGCGATCCGGGCGCGCTCGCGGTGGGCGCCGACGCCATCTGGGTCGCGAATCGCTCCGACGGGACGGTCTCGAGGATCGACCCGCGCTCGTTCGCCGTGACGAGCCTCGTTCGCGTCGGTCGTGGACCGGACGGCATCGCGGCAGGGCGGCGGCACATCTGGGTGACGAACGGAGGCGACGGAACGCTGTCCCGCTTCGACCCGTCGAAGACCGGCGCCGTCGACTCGATCTCGCTGCAGAACCCGCCGCGCGGCATCGCCCTCACGCCCCGCGGCGTCTACGTCGCCGTCGGCTCGAGCGGCGCGGAGCACCGCGGAGGGGCGCTGACCGTCGTCGCCGCCGGAATCGACTTCATCGATCCCGCCCTCGCGTATCTGACGTCGGCCTGGTCGATCCTGACGGTCACGAATGACGGCCTCGTGGGCTTCCGGCGGGCAGGCGGAGTCCAGGGCATCCAGCTCGTTCCCAACCTCGCCGTCTCGCTTCCCACACCCACAGACAGCGGGAGGACCTACACCTTCCAGCTGCGTCCCGGGATCCGCTACAGCGACGGGAAGCTCGTGCAACCCGCCGACTTCCGGCACACGCTCGAACGGCTGTTCCAGCTCGACTCGCCCGGAGCCCTCTACTACCGCGGGATCGTCGGTGCCAACCGCTGCAAGAAGGGACGACCGTGCGATCTCTCGCGTGGGATCGTGACCGACGCCGGTGCGCGAACGGTGAGCATCCACCTCACGGCGCCGGACGGCGACCTGCTCTCGAAGCTCGCGTTGCCCTTCGCCTTCGTCGTCCCGGCGAGCACATCCGCTCGTGCGACGGGCACGCATCCCCTGCCGGCGACGGGCCCCTACCGGATCGCCGGGTACGACAAGAAGACGAAGACGTACCGCCTCGTCCGCAACCCGCGCTTCCGCGTGTGGTCGGCCGACGCCCAGCCGCAGGGCTACGTCGACTCGATCTCGGTCACCACGCGCTTCGGGCCGTTCGAGAACCGGCGAGTGCGCGCGGTCGAGCACGGCTCCGGCGACATCGCACTCAGCGGCGGCCCCCCGATGACGAAGGACGAGCTCGAGCAGCTCTTCATCCGCTCCCCCGGCCAGCTTCGCCTGCGGACAGCGTTCACCACCGAGTTCTTCTTCCTGAACACCCGCGTGCCGCCGTTCGACGACGTCCGCGTGCGCCGCGCCGTCAACTACGCGTTCGATCCCGAGCCGCTGGCGCGGCTCGACGGACGAGCGAACGTCGCCACCTGCCAGATCCTGCCTCCCAACTTCCCCGGCTACCGGCCCACTTGCCTCTATGCCCCGAGGAACCTGGAGCGTGCCCGCTCGCTCGTGCGCAGCGCAGGCGCGGTCGGCGCCGACGTCACCGTCTGGGTTCCGCGCCCGCTCGTCGAGCGCGGGCGCTACATGGTGTCCGTCCTGGACTCGCTCGGCTTGCGCGCCCACGTCAAGTCCATTGACGCCTCGAACGGTGCAGGTCTCTACTTCGCCAAGGTGGGAGACTCGCGCACGAGGGCGCAGATCGGCTTCTCCGGCTGGTTCGCCGACTACCCGTCGGCGACAGGCTTCATCCCGCCCTTGCTCGGCTGCGCGGCGTTCGTCCCGGCTTCACCGTTGAACACGAACCTCGCCGAGTTCTGCAATCGCTCGATCGACGCCGAGATGGCCCGTGCTGCCACGCTCCAGGCCCAGGACCCCCCGTCTGCGACGTTGCTCTGGCAGCGGATCGAGCGTGAGATCCTCGCACTTGCTCCCGTCGTGCCGACGGACAACCGGCGCAACGTCGACTTCGTCTCGAAGCGCGTCGGCAACTACCAGTACAACCCGCAGTTCGGTGTGCTGCTCGACCAGCTCTGGGTCAAGTAGCGAGCGGGCGAGACTCGCTCTAGAACCGCAGACGGAACTCGGACGGCTCGCCGCGCCCCGTCCTCGGCATCCAATGGGTCGCGGGCTGATCCCCGCCCAGGAGGACGAAGGTCGGCACGTCGGTCATGTTGCAGAAGAGATGATGGATCGACTCGAACGACGAGCCGTACGGGTTCTGGGCGGAGTCGTTCTCTTCAAGTCGGTAGCGGCCTTTCCGACCGGGTCCCCGAAGGCAGTCGAGCGTCAGGCGAGAGACGGCCATGCAGAACGCGACGACGAGCTCCGCGCGCATCTGCCGTCGCGCGTCGGACCTGTCCTCGCCGACGAACCTGTCGCCGCCGAGATCGCCGACCCAGTCGTACTCGCGAAAGTCGGACACGCGGGCCCCCGAGGCGTCGATGAGCTCCTGCGCCCGCGTCTCGAAGGAGAGACGATCCTCCTCGGGGATCGCGTAACGGAAGCGGACACTGCAGAGGTTGCCGCCGGCGAACTCGAAGGACGTGGGTATCTGAGAGATGTCGCAGTCCCCGACGTCCTCGTGGCGCTCCTGCACGTACCGGCTGAACCAGAACCAGAGCAGCGAGGGATGCTCGCGGGTGAGAGGCGCAATGATCCTGCCGAGGAGCGTCTCAGCCCATGTGCCGTGGGCGTAGGGCGATGAAGGCGGGACAAAGATCCTGGTCTGTCGAGCAATCACGGGGGTCGGCTCCAGGTCGTGCATCTCCACATTCTCTCGCACGGTGAGCCTGCCGGCGCCGTCGCCGCGACCGACCTGGCGGGCGCTCCCCCACCGCGGACCGCAGGTCTCGCCTGACCGGCTCCCGGAGGCAGCCTAAGGCTTCGAGCGCAGCGGTTCGCGTATGGAAGTCGTCCTGCCCTCGCCCTTGCGATACGCGCACATGTAGCCGAAATGCGTCGAGCCATTCTTGACGGCGTCGACGGTGAAGCCTTGGTGGTCGCCCTGCAAGGCGCATGCCTCTTGGGCGTTCTCGTCGTGTTTGGCGCTTGTCCAGCTGCGTGCGACGAGGGCTCCGAACACGACTGCGGCAACAAGGACCAGAACCCCAAGCCCGAGCAACAGGGTGGACGCGCGTCTCGCGAGCCCAGCCCGTACGGGACGACCAGTCGGTCGTGTGGACGGCGGGGTCAGGTCTTGCACGGACACATTCTGTAGCAAGCGCACTGATTCGCAAGCCACATGCCACCGCGACCGACCTGGCGGGCGCGGCCACTGCGGCTCGTGTCCAGGGCGCTTACTCCGGCGTTCCGTCTGACGTTCCTCACGCCCGGCTGCGTGGTGACGCCCGGAGGGGATAGGGCTCACAGCCCAGGGTGCGGCTAATGAGGTCTCTAGATGTGTCTAATCGGCCGAAAGGCCGTCAGGAATCCCTGAGATTCCCTTGATCGCCGTGCCCTCCGGAAGCTGCGCGGCGGCGAGACGCAGCTGCCCGCAAATCGTCCAGTAGACGTCGAGGTCGGTGACCTCGAGGTTCTCGAGCGTGTCGGAGCCACCCAGGAAGAGAGGCACGCGGTAGCCCACGCAAGTCTGCGGAGCCAGCG
>JAWVDX010000192.1:0-6952 GCA_033857015.1 Gaiellaceae bacterium | reverse complement strand
CTGCCCGACAGCGCCCCCGACGGTGCTCCCCACATGTTGCCCGGCCTCCAGATGACGTTCCCGATCGCGTAGTCGACCGCGAGCCAGAGCGGGCTGGCGATGAAGAACCAGACGGAGACGTAGATCGGCCGGATCGTCCGGATCGAGACCGTCGCCAGGATGTTCACGATGTTCGCGCACCAGATGACGAGCAGCGCGATGTCGATCGGCCAGATGAACTCGCCGTACTCGCGCCCCTGGCTGTGGCCGGTGAGGAGGCCGATGACGCCGAGCAGGAACATCAGGTTCCAGGCCCAGGCCGTCCAGACGCCGAGCCGCTCGCTCCACATGCCGCGCGCGCCGACGAGCCGCGGGAGCATGTAGAAGAGCGCGCCGAAGTACATCATCGACAGCCAGGCCAGGATGACCCCGTTCACGTGCGAGGGGCGGATGCGGCTGAAGGTCAGCCAGGAGATCCCGCCGAACGCCTCCGGTGAGATGAACTCGGTCGCGAGCACGAGCCCGAAGAGGTCGACGACGGTCAGCCAGATGATCGAGGAGAGCAGCCAGTGCCGTGCGGCGCGATCGGGGAACGGGAAGTGGCGTGCCTCAGTCGGAGCATCCCTCGCAAGCGGCGGTGGTTCGAGAACGGTTGCTCCGGGAGCTCGCGTCTCCTCCATGGCGGCCAGGGTAAGCGCGTCGCCGGGTTGTCTGCGGCGAAGATGACGGAGGTGTCATCTCGCTGTCATGTTCGGGTCATGCGCGCTATCGTCGGACCGCGAGATGCGCATCCTGGTCGTGGATGACGAGCCTCGGATCCTCGAGTTCGTCGCGCGGGGGCTCGAGGCTGAGGGATTCGCGGTCGATTCGGCCGGCGACGGCGCCGCTGCGCTCGAGGCCGCCGAGCGCGTCGCCTACGACGTCGTCGTGCTGGATCTGCTCCTGCCGCGCCTCGACGGCCTCACCGTCCTGCGCGAGCTGAGGCAGCGGCGGCCGCGGCTTCCCATCGTGATCCTCTCCGCGCGCTCGGATCTGGCGACGAAGCTCCGTGGCTTCCAGCTCGGTGCGAGCGACTACCTCGCGAAGCCGTTCTCGCTCGACGAGCTGATCGCCCGCGTTCGCGTGCATCTCCGCGCAGGGAGGAATGGCGCCGGCGCCGGCAACGGCAACGTCCTCCACGCCGGGCGGCTCACGCTCGATCTCGCGCGCCGGCAGGCGCGGCTGGGCGAGCTGGTCGTCGATCTCAGCGACCGTGAATTCAGGCTCCTGCATCACCTCGTCCTCCACGCCGACGAGGTGATCAGCCGCGAGCGCCTGCTCGCCGAGGTGTGGAGCTACCACTTCGATCCGGGCTCGAACGTCGTCGAGGTGTGCATCCGGCGGCTGCGCAAGAAGCTCGGGCCCGACGCGCCGATCGAGACCGTCCGCCATGCGGGGTACCGGCTTGCTGCGGCGTAGAGCCGTCGAGATCGGCTGGGCCGCCTTCGTCGCGATCAACGTGGCGGCGATGCTCGAGTGGGAGAGCTGGGAGACCGTCCCGTTCCACTTCATCTGGGTGAGCCTCACGCTGCTGTACGGCTTCCGCGTGTGGCGGGTCGGGGCGACGCTCGCCGTCCTGGGCGCGATCGTGCTCGTGACGGGCGGGCTCATCACGCTCGACATCCACCACGGGACGCAGGAGTGGGGCGAGCTCACCGAGGTGCCGCTCATGTCGGCGATGTTCTTCGCCATGGTCTGGCACGCGCGGCGACGGCAGGAGGCGACCGACGCGCTCGCGACGCTGGCGGCGAGCCAGGCCTCGCTCCTCGAGCGGCAGGAGCGCTTCCTCCACGACGCCTCGCACGAGCTGCGGACGCCGGTGACGATCGCCCGCGGGCACCTCGGCCTCCTCGGGGACGCCGCCCCGCCCGAGGTGGCTGTCGCAGTGGAAGAGCTCGCGCGGATCGAACGGATCGTCGAACGGCTCCTGCTGCTCGCGAAGGCCGATCAGCCGGACTTCCTCGTCGCGACCGAGCTCGAGCTGGAGCCGTTGCTCGAGGACGTCTTCATGCGCTGGTCGGAGGTCGCGCCGCGCGCCTGGAGGCTGGGCGCGCTGCCCGTGGGGCGGCTCCCTGCCGACGAGGAGGCGCTCCGGATCGCGCTCGACGCGCTGCTCGAGAACGCCGTGAAGTACACCGAGCCGGGCGGCACGATCGAGATCGGCGCGATCGCCCGCGACGGGCAAGTGGCGCTCTCGGTCGCCGACGACGGCTGCGGCATTCCGCCCGATGCGCTCGAGCGCGTGTTCGAGCGCTTTGCCCGGGCGGACGCCGCCCGCTCGCGCACGCACGGCGGTGTCGGCCTGGGGCTCGCGATCGTCGACGCGATCGCGAAGGCGCACGGCGGCCGCTGCACGGTGCGCAGCAGTCCCCGCGGGACGACGTTCGCGCTCGAGCTCCCGCACTGGGTCGGCGAGCCGGGCCGACTCTCAGTACCTTCACAGGAGGCTCGGAAGGCTCTCTGACGTAGTGCTTGTTTCATGGGTGACCAAGCACTTCGACCGAAAGAGAGCCGTCATGAACGCGCACGCCACATCGCCCCGCGAGCTCGTGAGAGAGCTCGAAGCAACGACTCATGCCGTGATCACCCTCGACCACGCGCCGATCCGCCGCGCGATGGAAGCAGCGAACGACGAGCGGCAAAGCCTGCTGAAGCGGCTGCTGCGCTAGCGGTGGGAACGGCCTCCTTCCTCTTGCGCCACGAGGAGGTCGTCTGTATAGTGCAACCGGTTGCATGACTGACACGCAGATCAAGACCATCGACGACATCGCCCGGCTCGCCGGAGTCTCCAAGTCGACCGTGTCGCGCGCGCTGAACGACAGCCCGCTGATCGGCTCCGAGACGAAGGAGCGCATCCGGCGGATCGCCCGGGAGCATCGCTTCGAGCGGAACGACACGGCGCGCCGCCTCAGCCTCGGTCAGAGCAACGTCGTCGCGCTCGTGACCTACGACTACAGCGCCAAGCTCGTGCAGGCGAGTCCGTTCGCGCTCGAGCTCATGAGCGGCATCACCGCCGGGCTCCATGCGAATGGCTACGACCTGCTCGTTATCCAGGTCTCCCCGAAGGACACCGACTGGGTGGCCCGCTATCTCGAGTCGGGGCGCGTGGACGGCTTCGTCCTCATGTCCGGCAACTGCTCGCTGCAACACATCAGCACGCTGATGGAGCGGAATGCGCCGTTCATCACCTTCGGCATCCCCGCCGGTCGGCGCGGCTACAGCTGGGTCACCGGCGACAACTACACCGGCGGCAAGCTCGCGACCGAGCATCTCATCGGCAGCGGCCGCAAGCGCGTGGGCTTCATCGGTGGGTCGGCCAAGCTCGTCGACGTTCAGGATCGCTACGCCGGCTACGTCGCCGCCTTGGAGGACGCCGGCAGAGCGGTCGAGCCCGAGCTTGTCGTCTACGGCGACTTCAGCCCCGAGTCGGGTGCGGCCGCCATCGGGATGCTTCTGAGCGTGGCGCCCGACCTCGACGGAGTGTTTGTGAACAGCGACCTGATGGCGGTTGCGGCCATGGACGAGATCCGTGCACACGGCCGCTCCGTCCCCGACGACATCGCCGTCGTCGGCTACGACGACGTGGCGCTCGCAGCGCACACCGACCCGCCGCTGACGACGATCAGCCAGAGCGTCACGGTCGCCGGGCGGATGCTCGCCGAGAACCTCGTCCAGCTCCTACGGACAGGCGTCGGAGCCAACGTGACGGTTCCCGCGGAGCTTGTCGTCCGGAAGTCCGCATGACTCGCCTTTTTTTTCGAGCGCAACGCAACCGGTTGCACGCCTCGACCGTCCTTCGCCACATCCATCCACCGCAAAGGAGAAGTTGATGTTCCATCTCGTGTCTGGCCTCACCGCGTATGACCCGATCACGCCGCGACGGGTCTACGACAACCCGCCGGTCACCGTCGCAGCGCCACGCTGGACGCGACTGGCAAAGCTCGCGTCCGCCGTTGGCGTGCGCGGAACGCACGGCCGGCGACAGGCGAGGACGACCTCGCCTGCGCCGGCCTGCGGCACACCGTCGCGCGGGTAGGCGTTCGCGTACCGACCCGCCCGCTGACCGCTCAGCCTCAGGCGTTGCAGGCGTAGACGAGCTCGACCGAGCCTTCGGGAAGGGTGGACTCACTCTCGAGCGTCAGCGCTGTGGGCGGAATCCCCAGCGGGGATAGACGCATCCCTCCGCCCAGGAGCAACGGGAGCACGATCAACCCGAGCTTGTCGAGCGCGCCGAGCGCGTAGAAGGTCTCGATCGTGCGCGGGCCGCCGACGAGGTGCACGTCGCCGCCCCGGTTGGCGGCGCGGAGCCTCTCGAGCAGCCTCGCCGGTTCGGTCTCACTGACGACGTGATCCGGTGTGCCGGCCGGTCGCTGCGCTCCGAGCACGAACACGTCGAGGTCCGGCCACGGCCAGCGCTCGGCACCGAGTGCAGGCTCGAAGGTCGTGCGGCCCATCAGCACCGCTTCGCACCGCTTCTGGAACTCCGGGAAGCTGTGGCTCTGCCCCGGGACGAAGGTGGGGTCGGCGAGCTGTGCGGGCCGCCCGTCGGGCGTCGTCACGTAGCCGTCGACGCTGATGCACATGCGGGTGACGATCTGCATTACCCGTCCTCGAGTACGTGCTTCAACCGGGTGAGGTCGGCCTGCACGAGGCCCGCGTCGCGGGCGAAGTCCTCGTCGCTCATGTCCCGGAGGCGGCGCAGGGTGAACACGACCTCACAGGAGTCGCCGTCGGGGATGACCCGCATCGGGTTATAGATGAGCTCGCCCGAGGGCAGCGTGACGTGGTGGTCGAGGACGCCGTACGTGTTGCGCTCCACGAAGGCGATGCCGACCCGGCCCGACGAGGTCTCCACGAACCACCGTCCGTCGACGCTCTCCACGGCGCTGCCGAGCCCCGGAGCCCACTCCGGAAGATTCGCGGGGTCCGAGGCGTATTCGTAGACGTCAGCCGCGAGGCGGGAGATCCGCTCGGCGATCTGCCTGGACTCCGAAGCCATGCTCCATCATGAACGACCCGGTCGGAGCCGGGAAGCTCGCCGCATCGTCGCGATAGGGCCTCGCCTCGCCCGGTAGGGTCACCGTTCCCCAGCACGGAGGGATCCAGATGAGCATCCTTGTCCGCTTTACAGGAGCGTGAGCGCATGCCGTATGAGCTCGAGTTCGATGAGTCGTTCGAAGGAGAAGCGCTCGACCTGAGCCGCTGGGTGCCGCACTACTTGCCGCATTGGAGCAGCCGGGAGCGCTCACGAGCCCGGTATGACGTCCGCGATGGCTGCCTCCGGCTCCTGATCGAGGACGACCAGGAGCCGTGGTGCCCGGAGTTCGCCGGCAACGCCGGTGTGTCGTCGCTGCAGACGGGCGCCTTCGCCGGAGCGCTCGGCAGCCCGACGGGTCAGCACCGATTCAACCCGGAGGCAGTGGTCCGAGAGGAGCAACCCAATGTGCGCTTGTACACGCCGCTCTACGGCCGGATCGAGCTGCGCGCGAAGGCAATCGACGACCCGCGCGCGATGGTCGCTCTCTGGATGATCGGCTACGAGGACGAGCCGGAGCGCTCCGGAGAGATCTGCGTTTGCGAGATCTTCGGCCGGGACGTCGCTCACGATCGAGTCAAGGTGGGTGTCGGCGTCCATCCTCATGGCGACGCTTCGATCACGGACGACTTCTCGCAGGAGACAGTGGCCATCGACGCGCGGGACTTCCACGTCTATGCCGCCGAGTGGACGCCCGATCAGGTCACGTTCCTCGTGGACGGGGAGGTCATCAAGACCGTAGGTCAGTCCCCCACCTATCCGATGCAGCTGATGCTCAGCATCTTCTACGACCTTCCCGAGCCGGAGGCGGATGACCCCCCGACGACCTATCCGAAAGAGTTTGCAGTCGACTACGTGCGCGGGTACCGCCTCGTCGACTGAGCTCAGGTTGGCTTGTCGGGGTCAGGTCTTGGAGCGCATTTGCCTGGAGGCAGCTCCGCGCTGATACTACCCGCGCCCGATGGGACTGCTCGACGACCTTCTAGACAAGATCCGCGCGAGGTTCCGCGGGGTCCTCGCTGAGCCGGGGTGCCCGATCGGCTGGCAGCCGAACGCGCTCGCGCCCGTCTTCTACGGCTTCCGCGACTACGACGTGCAGTTCCCGCTCGTCGCGACCGCGCGCCTCGCACCGGGAGCAGTCGGCGCCGACCCCGGGTTGCCGGTGCATCGCGCCCGTGTCTTCTTCCCGAGTCTTGACGGCTCGCCGCAGAACGCCGCGATCCTGAGCGGCTGCGGGCGCTTCCCGGTGATCGTCTTCGCACACGGCGAGTGCCAGCAGGACGTCGACCACTACAAGCAGTGGTTCGAGATCCCGGCGCTCCTCGCCCGCGCCGGGTTCATCGTCGTGGTGCCCGAGCTTAGCCAGAGCCTCCCGGTGGGCTCCAACGACCATGCGATCGTCGGCGGGATGTTCGGCTGGATCCGGTCGGACTGGGAGTTCCGCGCCACGGCGCTGCCCTCGCCGGCGAACGGCGTCGTCGGCCACTCGTTCGGCGGTGGTGTCGCGGCCGAGTTCGTGAAGCTGAACCCGGGAGGAGTCGCGGCCTTCGCCTCGCTGAGCGGGCAGACCGGCGAGGGCCTCGCGCCTGTCGCGAACGCGCAGATCCCGAAGCTGTTCACCTTCGGGAGCGACGCCCTCATGGACGCGATCCTCCTCGACCTGAACCCGCTCCCGACCGGCCCCGCGTGGCCGGGTCTGCTGCCGCCGAAGCACGTCGCGATCCTCAAGGACATCGGCCACTTCGACTATCTCCGCGCCGGCCGCGTCCCCTGCGAAGGCCTCCGCGGCACCTGCACGCACACGCCTGCGCTTGCCGCGGAGCTGCTGGTGATGTTCTTCGGCCGCTACCTGCGTCCGGAGGGCGTGCCCGACCTCCGCCCGCGCATCCCCGCCAGCCT
>JAWVDX010000191.1:0-6064 GCA_033857015.1 Gaiellaceae bacterium | reverse complement strand
GTGGGCGGCACGCCGTCGATGCCGTAGGTCACTGCGGCCCGGGCCGGCTCGGTGGTCTGGAAGCGCAGCTCGACCGAGCTCGGCGAGGTGGGAGAGAGGGTCGGCGGGGCGACGAAGAGCCCTTGGGGAGCCGGCGGTGCGGTCGTGGTGGCCGTCGTCCCCGGCGCGGTTGTCGTCGGCGGCGCGGTAGGCCGATGCCCCCCGCGGGGCAGGAAGAGCGCCACGACCCCGGCAATCAGCAGGAGCGCGAGCCCGAGCAGCACCAGCAGCTCCGGCGTCCGCAGTCTCCGTCGCGACCCCCAGCGCACGCGCCGAGGCTAGCGGGCCGGGATGAGTGACTCGTAAAGAGGGCGCTACGGGAAGGCCGCGCCGCCCACGTCGCGCGTGCTCGGCGCGAGGTGGAGGACGCGCACCGGCTTCAGGTCGAGCGTCAGCTCCGTGAGCGTCCCGTTCAGGAGCGAGGAGAGGAGCACGAAGCTGCCGATCGTCGAGAGGTTGAACGACCCGTGGGCGACACGCGCGCTGCGCCGGCGCTTGCCGGTCGCCGCGCTGACCTGGACGATCCGGTCCCCGTAGCCGCTGCTGAGATACGCGTCGCGCCCCCAGAAGACGACGTGTTGGGGCGGCGGGCCCACCGGCACGCGGAAGAGCAGCTTGCGCGTCACGACGTCCAGCACGGCCACGTCCGCGCGGTCGTCCGCCGTGATCCAGACCCGCTTCGCATCAGGGGCGAACGCGAGGTCGTGCGCCGCGAAGCCCGGGTCGAACCGCCCGAGCACATGGGGGTGGAGCGGATCGGCGACGTCGACCCGGGTGATCTGCCGCGCGCTCTCGCCAAGGGCGATCCACAGCTCGTTCGCGCCGGCGCTGATGCTCATGTGGTGGGCGCCGCTGCCGACTGGGAGCCGCGCCACCACCTTGCCCGAACGGGTCGCAAGCGTCGTCAGCGTCCCGGCTGCGTCGTCCGTGACGTAGACGTAGCGACCGCTCGGGTCGCCGAGCGCGATGTGCGGCGCGCGGAAGCCGCGGACGACGTGCGCGACCCGCACGCGCCCGCGGACGACGCGCAGGAGCGAGACCGCGCCGCCCTTCGTCGAGACGACCGCCAGCCCGTCGATGTTCTCCGGCTGAGCGGGGAGGCGCACGCGCTGCACCACCTTCCCCGAGTCCAGGTCGACTGCGAGCAGCTCGTTCTGAGCCTCGGCGGTGACGAGCGCGACCGGTGTCCCGCCGAGCGGAGCGGCAGAGGCCGCGCCGCAGAGCAGGAGGGCGCCGAGCAGGACGAGCAAGCGCATGCCCTTCCTACGGGCCGCCCCTCCCGTGAGGTCCCTACGTCCTGGCTGTCCGCTTCTTCTTAGCCGCCGCTTTCCCCTCGGCGCGGGGGACCTCGACGACGAACACGGAGCCGCGGGGCTGGTTGGGCTCGACCCAGATCCGCCCGCCGAGGCGGCGCACGAGCTCGCGGCAGATGTACAGGCCGAGGCCCGTCCCGCCGACGCCGCCGGTCATGTTCGGGTCGAGGCGGTAGAACTTCTCGAAGATCCGCCGGTGCTCGCCGCGCGGGATGCCGAGGCCCTGGTCGCGCACCAGGAAGCGCACGGACCCGCCCTCGGCCTGGAGCGCGAGCTCGACCTTCCCGCCGCCCGGCGAGTACTTGATCGCGTTGTCGACGAGGTTCGCGAGCACCTGGTGGAGATGCCCCCCGTCTGCGGACACCGCCGCCGCGCGGGAGCCGCGCACGACGAGCTCGATCCCTTCCGGCGCGGCCAGCTGCGCAGTCGCGACGACGTTCTCGGCGATCGCCCGCGGGTCGCAGCGCTCGACGTTCGTGGCCAGCCGGCGCGCCTCGAGCTGACTCGCGAGCAGCAGGTCGTTGACGATGCGGGCGAGCCGGTCGGACTCCTCGACGATGACCTCCAGCAGGCGCATCTTGATCTCGGGCTCGAGCTCGACGTCCGAGCGGTTCACGGTCATCGCGGCGCCGTAGATCGCGGCGAGCGGCGTGCGCAGCTCGTGGGAGACGGTCGCGACGAAGTCGCTCTTCATCGCCTCGACCACGCGGGTCGCCGTCAGGTCGCGGAACGCGAACACCGTGCCGTCGCCGGAGCGCACGCCCGAGACCGAGAGCCACAGCTCCTTCCCGTCCACGTCGAGCGGCACCGTCTCCGGCTGCTCCTCCGTCCCGGGGGTCGAGACGACCGGGACGATCCCCTCCAGCTCCTCCCAGCCGGCGAGCACGTCCGCGACGCGCTTCCCCTGGACGGCGTCCGCGCGTAACCCGGTGATGGCCTCGGCGGCACGGTTCCAGAGCTGGATCCGGCCGCGCCCGTCGACGAGGAAGACGCCGTCGGCGACCGAGGCGAGGACACCGGCAGCCTGGGCCTGGCGCTCGACCTCCTCGTAGAGGCGCGCATTCTCGAGCGCGACGGAGGCCCGGCGGGCGAGCTCCTCGAGGACCATCAGGTCGTCCAGCCGGTATTCCCGCGCGCCGCCCTCGTGGCCGAGCACGATGACCCCGACCACGTCGCCGCGCACGACGAGCGGGACGCAGACGATGTCCTTCAGACCGAGCGCCCGCAGCAGGCCGAGCCGGCGCGCCTCGCCCTCGAGCGGCTCCAGGTCGAGCGTCTCGAGTTGCATGCGCCCGCTCGCGAGCACCCGCGCGAGCGGGCTCGCGGCATCGGCGGCGAACGCCTCGGCGAGCTCCTGTGCGACGCCGCGCAGCTTCGGGTCGCGGTGCGCCACGGTGAGCGCGCGCAGTGTCTCGTCCTCGCGCAGGAAGAGGGCGCACCACTCGCCGAGGCGCTCGACGATCAGCTCGGTCGCTCCCGCGAGCGTCCGCTCCACCTCGAGGGAGCTGCCGAGCAGGGAGCCGGCGGCGAGCAGGAAGCGCTGCGCCTCCTCGGCCCGGCGCTGGTCGTCGATGTCCGTGTTCGTGCCGAGCCAGGAGACGACGGCGCGGCTCTCGTCGAGCAGCGGGACGGCCCGGCCGAGGTGCCACCGGCAGAGCCCGTCCGCGCGGCGGAGGCGGAAGTCGATCTCGTACGGCTCGCCGGTGGCCAGCGAGGCCTGCCAGCGGTCGAGCGCGCGCGGCACGTCCTCGGGATGCAGCACCGAGATCCACCCTTCGGCGAGCAGCCGCTCCGCCTCGATGCCGAAGTAGTCGACGCAGCGCTCGTTGACGTAGTCGAGCGACCCGTTGCGGTCAGCCGTCCAGACCTGCTGCGGCATCGCCTCGATGAGCGCGCGGTTGCGCTCCTCGCCGGCCCGCTCGAGGGCGGCGAGCTCGTTCGCGTGGAGCAGCTGCGCCTGTCCCTTCAGCAGCTCCTTGCTCTGCCAGAGCTCGACGAACGTGGCGACCTTCGAGCGCAGGACGTGCGGGTCGAACGGCTTCGTCACGTAGTCGACGCCTCCGGCCTCGTAGCCGCGGGCGATCTCCTCGGCATCGCGCGAGATCGCCGTCAGGAAGACGATCGGCACCGACCGGGTGCGCTCCCGCTCGCGCACCATGCGGGCCGTCTCGATGCCGTCGAGGCCCGGCATCATCACGTCGAGCAGGATCAGCGCGACGTCGCGGCGCAGCAGCTCGCGCAGCGCCTCCTCCCCGGAGGCGGCGTAGACGAGCTCGTGACCGAGCGGGGACAGGATCGCCTCGAGCGCGACGAGGTTCTCGGGGCGGTCGTCGACGAGGAGGACGGTCGCCCGCGGCCCGGCGGGCTGCGCCGGCGCGACCTCGGGGTGCACGGGCTCCGCCTCGAGCCTCATGCGAGGCTCCTGCCGCGGGCCAGCTCGGCGAGCGTCGCGCCCAGCGCCTCGAGCGGGCGGACGAGCGCGTCCGGGACTGCTGCGAGCGCCGCGCGCGGCATCTCCGGGCGCTCCGCGCTCGCGGGATCCTCGACGACCACCGTCCCGCCGGCCCGCGCGACCGCGGCAGCGCCTGCGGCGCCGTCGCTGTTCGCGCCCGTCAGGATGATTGCGACCAGCTCGGGCCCGTACGCGTCGGCAGCGCTCTCGAAGAGGACGTCGATCGAGGGCCGGCTGTACTGGATGCGACCCTCCAGGGAGAGCGCCAGCGACCCCCGCTCGACGAGCAGGTGGTAGTCGGACGCGGCCAGGTAGATGGTGCGTGGCCGGAGCGGCTCCTTGTCGTCGGGCTCGCTGAGGCGCCGCTCCGTGTGGCCCGCAAGGAGCTCGAGGAGCACGTCCGCGCGCGGGTCGGGGCTGCGGTGCTGCGCGATGACGACCGGCACGTCGAGGTCGTCGGGGAGCTGGCGCAGGAGCGACGAGACCGCATGCAGCCCGCCCCACGACGCACCGACGACCAGCAGCTCCATCAGCGGTGATCCTTCCGGTGGGTCGTTGGAAGGGTCACTTAACCTTCCGGTACAGCTTCTGGTCGGCGTCGAGCACCTCGAAGCCAGGCTCCTGCTCGGTGAAGCGGATCGACTCCTTGTGGCCGAGCGCGAGGACACCGAAGGTCGCGAGGCTGTCGGCCAGGAGGTCGAGCACGCGCTGCTGCAGGCTCCGGTCGAAGTAGATCATCACGTTCCGGCAGAGCACGACCTGGAACTCGTTGAACGAGCCGTCCTGCACGAGATTGTGACGCGCGAACACCACGTTGTCGACGAGCGCAGGATCGAAGCGCGCGCCTTCGTACGCGGCGAGGTAGTACTCGGAGAAGGAGCTCTTTCCGCCCGCACGCAGGTAGTTCTCCGTGTACTCCTTCATCCGGTCGAGCGGGAAGACGCCCTTGCGGCCGCGGTCGAGCACCGCCTCGTTGATGTCGGTCGCGTAGATCCGCGCCCGCTCGGCGAGCCCTTCCTCGCGCAGCAGGATCGCCAGCGAGTAGACCTCCTCGCCCGTCGAGCAGCCGGCGATCCAGATGCGCAGGAACGGATAGGTGCGGAGGATCGGGACGACCTTCGAGCGGAACGCGAGGTAGAAGCTCGGGTCGCGGAACATCGCGGTGACGTTGATGGACAGGTCGAGGAGCAGGCGCTCCATGCAGAGCGGGTCGCGCAGCAGCCGCTGCTGGAGCGCAGCGATCGTCTCCATGCCCTCCGCCCGGACGCGGCGCCAGAGCCGCCGCTTCAGCGAGGCGGGCGCGTAGCCCCGGAAGTCGAAGCCGTAGCGGCGGAACACCGCCTCGAGGAGGAGCTCCAGCTCGAGCTCCTCGAGGTCGGCGGCCCGCTCCTCGCCTCGACGCTCCCGCTGCTCGATCGTCCCCATCGCCCTAGGCGTAGAGCCACACCCGCATGAGCGAGAGCAGCTGGTCGACGTCGACGGGCTTCGTGATGTAGTCGGAGGCGCCGGCGGCGATCGAGTCCTCGCGGTCGCCCTTCATCGCCTTGGCGGTCAGCGCGATGATCGGCAGCCGCTTGAACGCCGCCTGGCCGCGGATCTGGCGGGTCGCCTCGTAGCCGTCGAGCTCCGGCATCATCACGTCCATCAGGACGATGTCCACATCGGGGTGCGCGGCAAGCGTGTCGAGCGCTTCGCGCCCGTTCTCGGCGAAGAGCACGTCCATCCCATTCGCCTCCAGAACGCTCGTCAGCGCGAAGACGTTACGCACGTCGTCGTCGACGACGAGCACCCGCTTGCCGTGGAAGATCGCCTCCGCGGTGTGCAGCTGCTCGAGCATGCGCCGCTTGTCCTCGGGCAGGCGCCGCTCGACGCGGTGGAGGAAGAGCGCCGTCTCGTCGAGCAGGCGCTCCGGCGAGCGGACGTCCTTGACGATGATCGTCTCCGCGTAGCGGCGGAGCTTCGTCTCGTCGCGGCGGGTCAGCTCCTTGCCGGTGTAGACGATCACCGGCAGGTCGTGGAACCGGTCGTCGGTCTTCACTCGCTCGAGAAGAGCGAAGCCGCTCATCTTCGGCAGCTTCAGATCGATGACCATGCAGTCGTACCGCCCGGCCTCGAGCGCCTCGAGCGCCTCCTCGCTGGAGCCGACCGCGTCGATGCCCACGTCCTCGTCGGCGATCAGCGCGCAGATCGCCTCGCGCTGCGCCTCGTCGTCGTCGACCACGAGCAGGCGGCGGAGGTCGCGCTCGATGAACGTCGCGAT
>JAWVDX010000190.1:0-12665 GCA_033857015.1 Gaiellaceae bacterium | reverse complement strand
GACCCGAAGCTGATCCCGGAATGGTGGGGCGATGGCACGGTCGTCGAGGAGCTGGACGTCCGTCCCGGCGGCACGTACCGCTTCCGCACCGCCTTCGGCGTCGTCGAGGGCGAGTTCCGCGAGGTCGCCGCGCCCGAGCGGCTCGTGCAGACGTTCCAGAACCACCTGCAGACGCTCGAGTTCGAGGATCTGGGCGACCGGACGAAGCTGACGCAGACGATGCGCTTCGCTACGACCGAGGAGCGCGACACGACGATGCAGTACGGCGTCGAGGAAGGAGCGAAGAGCGGCTTCGCGCGCGTGGACGCGCTGCTGCAGCGGCTACGCCTTGACGCGTGAGCTCGTCCCAGGCCCCTGACCGAGGCCCGCGCGGACGCTAGGAGATGTCGCAGCCCAGGTACTCGAGGGCCAGCAAGGCTTCCTCGATGAACCCGGAGGCTTCGTCGCGCGAGGTGAACGTGTACGGGCCGGGGTGGAGCGGCTCGACACGCAGGCTGTTCGTCGGATAGACGTCGCACTCCACGATGCAGGAGTCGTCGCGGTCGAAGCAGCGCAGGATCACGACCCGGCGCCCGTCCTTCTTGGCGGTGCGGTGGAAGAGCTCCTTGGCGTCGCCGCCGGCCTTCCCCTTCTTGCCCTTCGCGGGAGCGGCGCCTGCGGAGCCTGGCGCGCGGAGACCGAACTCCTGGGCGAGGTCGCTCATTTCTGGCTGGTGAAGCAGGTCAGCCCGAGCTGCGTCCGGAGGACGTTGTGCGCGTTCTCGTACTGGACGGCCCGCGTGAGCGCCGCGCTGTAGGCCCTGGCCAGGGGCGGCTTGTGCTCGAGCGCGCCGAGGGCGGAGACGTAGCCGTTCTGCATCGCCCCGTAGGCGGCGAGCATCTGCGCGTACTTCGGGGCGTCGGGGCCCACGGCGCGGATCGCTCCGAGACGCGCGAGCGTGTTCGACTGGACGGCGATCAAGCCCTTCGTGTTCCGCCTGAGGCCTGCGACGGTGCCGGTTGTGGGAGGCACCTGCTTCAGGGCTACCTCGGTGTCACACAGGACCTGGTCGGCCACGGCCTTCCAGTAGCCGTCGTACGGCCCGGCGATGCCGTCGCTCGTCCCGGCGGGCACGGGGTCCGCGGCCTGCGCGCCGATGAGCGCGTTCGTGGCCGCCTGGGCGATCGTGTCGCCGTCGAGGTAGCCGGCGCGCTGGAAGAGCACGGTGCCGGTGCGGTCGAGGATGAAGAGGAACGGATCGGAGCTCGCGGTCACGAGGGTGCTGACGAGCGTCATCTCGGCATCGTTCCGGACGTCCACGGAGACGAAGCCGACCCCCGCGCGCTGCGCGCCGGCCTTGGCCTCCTTGTGCGCTTCCTGGTCGGCGATGATCGGCTGGTGCGGCTCGCCGGGGTTGTAGATCTCGACGATCGCCACCTCGTGGTCGATGAGCTCGACCGCAAGTGCCGGTGGGATCTTGGACGCGATCTGCGGCGCGCCGGGCGTGCCCGCGGTCGGCGTGGGCTTCGGCGCAACGTGCGGACGCACGTGGATGGGCTTGATGGCGCTCGCCCCGGAGCCCGGTGACAGGTTCATCACGAGGACGCCGATCCCCGCAAGGAGGACGACTCCCCAGGCGCCGGCAAAGACGCGACCGCGGCTGGTCGCGAGGAACTTGGTCAGCTGATCCACGATTCACCTATCGGCATTGGAGGACGCAAGCTTTATCGCGCGTAACTCGCGTCGACCGGCGGCGCGAGTGGTCTACGCGCAGACGTTGCCCGGCCCGACGGTGAGCAAGCCGGTCGGGCCCTCGGCCTTGGCGACGTAGTCACCCGTCGGCACCGTGTACTGCACGCAGTAGGCCGTGTCGCTCAGCGTCGGGCCGACGTCGAAGTACGTCACGTCGACGCTTCCGTCGAGATAGAGGGAGTTGAGGAGCGCCATCGTCATGCCGGCGTACGTGCCGTTGTCGGCCCGCCACGAGCTGACCGCCGGGATGATGGCCGAGACGTTCGCGAGCGCCGACTTCTGCTCCGCCCGCGAGTGCAGCGTGCTGTAGCCGGAGATCGAGATCGACATCAGGATGCCGAGGATCAACATGACGTTGATCATCTCGATCAGGGTGAAGCCGGCCTCGTCGGCCACGCGCAGGCGGGCCTCGAGGCGGCCGGCGAGGAGACGGGCGGCTGCTCTCACAGCGTGCACCCCGTGGGGGCCGTGGTGGAGGAGTCGACGATTGCCGCGGGGCCCAGCTTGAAGCCGTAGTAGCCGTGCGACTTGGAGCACATGACGAACGAGGTGCCCCCGTCGTCCACCACTTGGACGAGCGTGGGGTCGATGGTCAGGTCGTAGTCGTCGTGGAGCACCTGGGCGCTGATCCCGGTGAACGTCCCGTTGTCCGCGTAGTACGCCTCGACGTCGGAGGTCGCCGCGCGCACGGTCGTCATCGCTGCACCGCGGTCCGCGCGCTCCTGCAGGCCGAGGAAGGAGGGCACTGCGATCGAGATCATGATCCCGAGGATCAAGATCACGACCACGAGCTCGATCAACGTGAAGCCGCTCTCCTCCGCTGCCGCTCGAGAGGCGGTGCATGAGAACCGAGTGGGGCGGGGGTGAGGGGTTCGGGGAGAGAGCACGTGTCCTCAGAATCGGCCGATCCGCCTTGGAGAACCAGCCCGGAAAGAGTGATAGTCGGCGGAGACGCTCATCCATGGTGGGGAGTTGCCTGGAGATGGAGATGGGGCGCCCCGGAGGGCGCCCCATCGGCTTGCGACTTGCGTGGTTCGTGGTTCGAGCGATTCCTACGAGCAGGCGGTCTGATCGACGGTGATGGCTGCAGCTGCGCTGGCCTTGTGGCCGTACCAGCCACCGACGCCCGAGCAGATCGTGAAGTCGGTGCCCGAGCTGTTGACGGTCACGGCCGTCGGGTCGATCGACTGGTCGTAGCTCGCCGCGAGGGCGGTTGCGTCGCAGCTGTCGTAGTTGCCGTTGTTGTCCTGGCCACAGGCGAGGACGTCCGGCAGGACTGCCCGCACGTTGGCCTGCGCTGCTGCCTTGTTCGCGCGGTCCTGGAAGCCCAGGTAGGCCGGCACGGCAATGGCGAGCAGGATGCCGAGGATGATGATGACGACGAGAAGCTCGATCAGGGTGAAGCCGCTCTCTTCGGCGGCAAGACGCTGCTTGAGGCGAGTAATCATTCTGGGGATTCCTTCCTGGCTGATGGACTGTGGTGGCGGTAGACGCGCTCACGGGGTGGCGGCGCTGACGACAACATCGGCCGGAGATCGCCCATCGCTTTAGCCCCGATCGAGTGATTCGAGGGGATGCGGATCACCCACGGTGGGTGACGCGTAGAAGCGATAAATTCATTCAAGCGCTGCGCCATCCCTGCCGATAGGTGCGCCGTGGCATTCATTGCGGATAGCAGCGCGCAGTCGATCGACCAGCTCCTCGAGCGAGTGGTCTCGCTCAACGCGTCCGACCTGCACATCACGGCGGGCTCACGGCCCGCCTATCGCGTGCGCGGGTCACTCGTCCGCTTCGACGAGATGTCGCCGATGACCCCGGAGCAGACGCGCGAGATGCTCTACCGCGTGCTCTCGACGGAGCAGCAGAAGCGGCTCGAGATCCACCGCCAGCTCGACTTCGCCTACTCCGTCCCGGGCCTCGCCCGCTTCCGCGTCAACGTCTTCTCGCAGCGCGAGAGCCTCGCCGCCGCGTTCCGTCTCATCCCCATGGAGCTGAAGACGCTGGAGGAGCTCGGGCTCCCGCAGAGCCTCATCGAGCTGACCCACAAGCCGCGCGGCATCGTCCTCGTGACGGGGCCGACCGGCTCCGGGAAGTCGACGACGCTCGCCGCGATGATCGACGAGATCAACCGCACGCGTCACGACCACATCCTCACGATCGAGGACCCGATCGAGTTCCTGCACCGTCACAAGAACTGCGTCGTGAACCAGCGTGAGATCGGCCCGGACGCCACGTCGTTCACGGATGCGCTGCGCGCCGCCCTCCGTCAGGACCCGGACGTCATCCTCGTCGGCGAGCTCCGCGACCTCGAGACGATCTCGATCGCGCTGACCGCCGCCGAGACCGGCCACCTCGTCTTCGGCACGCTGCACACCCAGAGCGCGCCGAGCACGATCGACCGCCTCATCGACGTCTTCCCGGCCGAGCAGCAGGACCAGGTGCGGACGATGATCGCCTCCTCGCTCCAGGGCGTCGTCACCCAGACGCTCGTCCCGACGGCCGACGGCCAGGGCCGCGTGCCCGCGCTCGAGATCCTGCTCCCGGACGACGCCGTGCGCAACCTGATCCGCCAGGCGAAGGTGGAGCAGGTCTACTCGTTCATGCAGACCGGCACCAAGCGCGGGATGCAGACGATGGAGCAGTCGCTCGCAGACCTCACCCTGCGCCGCGTGATCGACCCCGAAGAGGGCTTCGCGCGCACGAGCCGTCCCGATCAGTACGCCGGGATCCTCCAGCGCGCAGGAATGAACGTGACCTTCAACGTCGACCCCGTCGCCGCGCCCCAGGCTCAGCCAGTCCTGAGCGGCGGCCTGCGACCCCCCGGCCAGTAGACAGCAGCCCGAGACATGCCTGACGATCCCAACATCCCGCAGGGCCTGGACCAGCCCGGTCAGCCGCCGGCAGCACCTCCGCCGCCCCCGGCTGCCGCGCCGCCTCCGCCGACCGCTCCGCTTGCGCCGCCTGCCGGCGTGCCCGGCGGGCTGGTGCCGGTGACCCCGCCGCCGCCTGTCGCCCCGCCGCCTCCCGGGCTGGGCCCGGTCGTGCCGCCCGTCATGACGCCGCCGCCGGTCGCGCAGCCTCCGGCTGCTCCGGTCGCGCCTGCTCAGGCCACGCCTCCGCGCGTGCCGACGCCGCCTGCCTGGCCTGCCGGCGCGCCCCAGCTTCCGCTCCCGCCCGTCGCGCCGCAGCAGCCGCAGGCCCAGCCGGCTCAGGCCGCGCCCGTGGCTGCGCCGGCCCCGCCTGCACCGGCCGCACCGGCCCAGGCCGATCTGCCCGCGTTCACTCCCCCGCCCGTGACGGACGAGGACGCGCCCGCGCAGAAGACGCCCTGGTACAAGCTCGAGACCGGCAAGAAGGCGAAGCAGCCGAAGGAGAAGAAGGGCAAGAAGCACAAGGAGCCGGTCTACGCCCCGGTCGTCGAGGACGCCGCGGCCAAGACCCCCTGGTACAAGAAGGAGCTCGGAGGCAAGAAGAAGGCGAAGCTGCCTGTCGCCGCGCCTGTCGCGGCCGTCGCGGCCGTGCTCCCCGCTGCCGTTGCACCCGCCGCGGCCGCTCCCGTGCCGAAGAAGACGCCCTGGTACAAGCTCGACACGGGCGGCAAGAAAAAGCAGCAGAAGGCGCCTGTCTCGGAGGCTGCCACCGCGCCGCTGCCCGCCATCCTCCCGGGGGGCGCGCTCGACCCCTCCGGCGGCGATCCGGCCGAGCAGGCTCCCGCGAAGCTCTCGCTGCGCGACCGCCTGAACGGGAAGAAGGCCCCGGTCGTCGCGACCGAGTCGAATCGTCAGGAGATCGTGCTCGCCCCCGAGCCGAAGAAGCCGCTCTGGAAGCGTGAGCTCGGCGGCGGCGACTCGCAGCAGAAGCTGCTCAAGAACGTGATCGGCCTCAAGATCGGCGCCTCCCAGATCGCGGCCGCGCGGGTCGTCAACGAGAACGGCAAGCCCGAGCTCGTGCAGCTCGCCCGCGAGCGGCTCGAGCGCGGCATCGTCGTCGGCGGGGAGCTCCGCGACCCGAACGCGCTCGCCAACGCGCTCAGCGACTTCTTCAAGAAGCATCACCTCCCGAAGAAGATCGTGCGCCTCGGCGTCGCCAACAACCGGGTCAACGTGCGCATCCTCGACATCGCGGGCGCCGCGATGAGCCCGAAGCAGCTCGAGAACGCGATCCGCTTCCGCGCCCAGGAAGCGCTGCCGATCGCGATCGACGACGCGGTCCTCGACTTCCAGGTGCTGAGCCAGAGCGTGAACGCCGAGGGCGAGCTCGTGCATCGCGTGCTCCTCGTCGTCGCCTACCGCGACCTCATCGACCGCTACGTCGAGGCGTGCCGCAAGGCCGGCATCCGCCTGGTCGGGATCGACCTCGAGGCGTTCGCCCTCCTGCGCGCGCTCGTCGTGCCGACGCCCGCGGACGTCCGCCCGGACGCGGCGCAGGTCGTCGTCTCCGTCGGCCACGACCGCTCGACCTTCGCCGTCTCCGACGGGACGATCTGCGAGTTCACCCGCGTGCTCGACTGGGGCGGCTCGGCGCTCGACATCGCGATTGCCCGCCAGCTCAACCTGACGCCTTCCGAGGCCGAGCCGATCAAGTGGGCCGTCGCACTCGACAACACGGAGCGCGAGCTTCCGGACGGAGTCAGCGCGGACGCTGTCGCGCAGGCCACCGAGGTCGTGCGCCGCCAGCTCCAGACCTTCGCGCGGGAGCTCGTCTCCTCGCTCCAGTTCTACCAGAACCAGCCCGGCTCGCTGGGCATCGGGGAGATCGTCATCACCGGCGGGACGGCGCAGATGCCGGGCCTCGCCACCGAGCTGCAGCGCCTCATCGGCGTCGTCGTGCGGGTGGGCGATCCCGTCTCGCGCGTGACCGTCAGCAAGCGGGTGCGCAACGTCGCCGACGCGGGCTCGCTCGCCGTCGCCATCGGACTCGGGATCGAGGTCTAGCGATGCGCGCCGTCAACCTGCTTCCCAAGGATGTCCAGCGCGCGGCGGCCCAGAAGCCGTACGGCCCGATCATCATCGGCAGCCTTGCCGTCCTGGTCTGCATGGGGGTGCTCTTCAAGATGCGCTCCTCGGCCGACCAGCAGATCGCCGACAAGAAGACCGAGATCGCCGCCATCACGCACAAGCCGGCGAAGAAGCCGCCGAACGTGACGGACGGCCAGCGCGCGGCCGCCGCCCAGGAAGGGCCGCGGATCACCGCGCTCGACTCCGCCCTGAAGACCCGCGTCCCGTGGGACAACGTCCTGCGCCAGGTCTCGCTCGTCGTTCCCGACGACGTGCACCTGCTCTCGCTCAACCTCGCCGCCCCCGTCGAGGCCGACGCGATCAGGGTGGCGGCGAAGACGGACGCGGGCGTCCAGCTCAAGGGCTACTCGTACAGCCAGGACGGCGTCGCGCGGTTCCTCGCGCGCCTCCAGGTCGTGCCGGCGCTGACCAACGTGAAGCTCGCCTCGAGCGTCTTCGGCGCGACCTCCACGACGACCACGGAGGGCTCGTCGACCGCGTCGGGGATCGTCTCCTTCGAGATCTCGGCCGACATCGTGGCCCCGGCGGTGATCTCGTGAACATCGCGACCACCACCGAGAGCAAGCAGCAGATCGGCTACTACGCGATCGCGATCGGGCTCGCCCTCATCGTGCTCGCCGGCGGCTACTTCCTCTTCGTCAAGCCGGCGACGGCCAAGGCCTCCTTCCTCGGCACGCGGGTCACGCAGCTCAACGCAGAAGCCATGGCGGCCGACACGAACTACCAGCAGGCGGAGGCGCTCAGCAAGGTCCAGCTGGCCGACCTCTTCGATCTCACCCGCGCGATGCCGGACGAGCCGCAGGTCGCGGACATCCTCGTCGTGCTGGGCCGGCTGGCCGCGAACCCGAGCGTCGAGTTCACCTCCATCACGCCTGCGGACATCGTCCCGCTCGCCGGCTACGAGGCTCAGCCGATGGAGGTCGTGCTGCAGGGCAACTTCTACGACCTGATGGAGTTCCTCTACCAGCTCCGGCATCTCGTGGACGTGCGTCAGGACGTCCAGGGGACGAGCAAGCTCTACGCGACGGGCCGGCTCTTCACCGTGAACAAGCTCGCCATCGAGGTGCTTCCGGCGGGCGACCTGAACCGGCCGAGGCTGTCCGCGACGATCGACCTGGACGCGTTCGTGTACGGAGCCTCCTCAGCTCCTCAGACGGGCCCCAGCCCCACCGGAACGACAACGACAACGACAACGTCGAGCAGCGCGAGCGCCGCGAGCGCGCCGACAGGAGGGAGTCAGTAAATGCCTCCTAAGAAGCGTGATGTCGCAGCCGAGAAGGCGGCCAAGCAGAAGAAGCTCCTGTTCATCCTCCTGCCGGTCGCGGGCCTCGTGTTCTACCTCTTCCTGATCCCGACGCTGACGAAGAAGAGCGGCGGCCCTGCCGTCGCGAGCGCGGCCACCTCGCCGAGCCTCACGACGGGCGTCGTGACGACGCCGGGTGTCCCGACCACGGTCACTCCGACCGGGCCGGCCGGGAGCATCGCCGCGCCGAGCTACTCCTTCACGGCCAACGAAGGCCAGCTCAAGCGGTTCTCCGGGCACCTGAAGAGCAAGGACCCGTTCGCCGGGACCGCAGCGGTGACGGCTCCGACGCTCACGGCGCCGGTCGTGCGCCCGATCCCGCCCTCGGTTCCGGGCGGTGGCGGTGGGACGACTCCGGGCGGTGGCGGGACCTCGACCCCGACCGGGAGCAAGCCTGCGCCGTACGTCTACGCGGTGCTCTCCGTCAACGGCATCGCCGAGGGCGTCTCGCTGAGCGCGAGCTTCCCCGCGGCGAGCCCGATGTTCACGCTCGACGCGATCAGCGGGACGTCGGTCAAGCTCTCGCTCGTCGCCGGCACGTTCGCCAACGGCTCCGCGACGATCACGCTGCTGAAGGGGCGCAGGATCACGCTCCGCAACACCGCGGACGGCTCCAGCTACGTCGTGCAGCTGATCACGGTCGCCCGCGCCGCGCCGGCAACCCCGACGCAGCCGTCGAACACCTCGACGAGCGTCCTCCTGGATCCCAACACGACCGCCGGGAGCCCGACGCCGGCGCCCTCGCCCACGCCTCCGCCACCCACCACGCCGACCACCGTCACAGGCCCGTAGTGGCGTCGTTCGCCTACAGCGCCATCAACGCCCAGGGCGCCGTCCTGAGCGGCGAGATCCAGGCGCCGGACGTCGGCTCGGCGCGCGAGCAGCTGCGTCTCCGCGGTCTCCTCCCGGAGCGCCTCGACCAGCTCGCGAGCGAGGACGACGTCAGTCAGGAGCGCGTCCAGGTCAAGGGCGTCAAGCCCAAGTCGCTCCAGATCTTCTCGCGCCAGTTCGCCACCATGATCGAGGCCGGCCTGAGCGTCGTCGCCTCGCTCGTGATCCTCGAGGACCAGACCGAGGACGTGAACCTCTCGATGGTGATCGCCCAGGTGCGCAGCGACGTCGAGGGCGGGCAGATGCTCTCCGAGGCGATGGCCCGCCACCCCACTGTCTTCGACCGGCTCTACACCTCGATGGTCGAGGCGGGCGAGACGGGCGGCATCCTCGACAACGTCCTCGACCGCGTGGCGATCCAGATCGAGAAGTCGGCCGCGATCAAGCGGCGCGTCAAGGGCGCGATGATCTACCCGACGATGGTGCTCGTCTTCGCGTTCATCGTCCTGACCGGGATGCTGCTCTTCCTCGTGCCGGTGTTCGTCGGCGTGTTCACGCAGTTCGGCGGCAAGCTGCCGACGCTGACCCAGTACGTCGTGGACGGCTCGAATATCCTGAAGGGCTACTGGTTCATCATCTTCCCGGGGATCTTCGGCAGCATCTGGAGCTTCAAGCGCTGGAAGAAGACCGAGAGCGGGCGCCGCTCCTATGACAAGTTCCTCCTCCGCGTCCCGTTGAAGATCGGCGACACGGTCTCGAAGGTCGCGATGGCGCGCACCTCACGCACGCTCGCGACGCTGGTCGCCTCGGGCGTCGACATCATCAAGTCGCTGGAGATCGCCGCCAACACCGCGGGCAACGCGGTCATCGAGGACGCGCTCTACGAGGTTCGCTACCGCGTCGAGGAAGGCGTGCCGATCGCCCAGCCGCTGCTGGACAACCCCGTGTTCCCGCCGATGGTCAGCCAGATGGTGAAGATCGGCGAGGAGACCGGGGAGCTCGACAAGATGCTCAGCAAGGTGGCCGACTTCTACGAGGACGAGGTCGACGCAGCGGTCGGCGCCCTGACCTCGATCATCGAGCCGATCATGATGCTCGGCGTCGGCGCCGTCGTCGGCGTGATCATCATCGCGATGTACATGCCGATGTTCAAGATGCTGCAGGCGATTCACTAGCGCCGCCGTCTGCAGCGCTGCTCACCTGATCAGATCCAGCCGCGCCGCTTCGCGACCCCGATCGTGAGCGGGGCGAAGCCGACGATCACGGCCACGACGACCCAGAAGAGCGCGGCGTCCTGGAAGAAGCCGACCTTGAAGTTCATCCCCATCACCCCGGCCAGCAGCGCGCCGGGGAGCAGGATGACGGACGCGAGCGTGAGCACCTTCATGATCTGATTCGTCTGCTGCCCGTCACGGGCGATGAGGACGTCGAACGACCCGACGATCGCCTCGCGCGCGTCACGCGCCTCCTGCAGGGTCGCCTCGAAGCGGGCGAAGAGCGACTGGAACCGCTCGCCCGAGGCGTTGTCTCCGAGTGCCTCGAGCTCCGGATGCGTGAGCGCGACGAGCGCGGAGCGGTGCGCCGCGAGCGCCCGTCGCAACGTCCCCACGTGGAGGCGCATCTCGACGAGCTTCTCGATGTCCTTGTCCTTGCCCTCGCCACGCATCGCGTGCACGTCGAAGTCCTCGAGCCGCTCCTCGACGCGCTCGAACGCCGCGGTGTACGAGCCGAGCACCCACTCGAGCAGCGCGGCCAGGAAGCTCGGGCCGTCCAGGGAGCCCGTGTCGCCCGAGCCCGAGACGCGCGCGGCGAAGTCGTCGAGGACGGGGATGGGCCCGTCGTGCGCGGTGACGACCCAGTTCTCGCCGACGACGCACTCGAGCGGGTGCAGCTTGCCCTCGTCGCTCTCGCGCGGCGCGTAGGTGGTGATGTGGATGTAGCGGCCGTGGTCGTCGAAGACCGCGCGCTCGTGCGGGCTCATGAGGTAGTCCCGCGTCGTGTCATCGAGCTGGAAGGCCTCCGCGACCTCGTCGGCGCCGATGTCGGACCCGGGATGGACGTCGACCCACAGCAGCTTCGAACCGCTCAGCCGCCGCGGACGGTCGGCAAGGGCGTCCAGGTGATCCACCTGGTCGCGGTCGAACAGGATCGCGTCGCTCATCGCATGCCTCCCATCGCGGCGGTGTGAGCCTTCCCAACGGCCGAGGTCGGGCAAACGTCACGCTGCGCCCCGCACGGGTGAACGCCTGTATCGTCGGCGGCCGCGATGGCTGGCGAATTCATCTTCACCATGATCCGCGCCTCGAAGTTCTACGGGGCGGACCGCAAGGTCCTCGAGGACGTGACCCTCGCCTTCCTCCACGGCGCGAAGATCGGCGTCCTCGGCCCGAACGGCGCCGGCAAGTCGACGCTGCTGCGCATGATGGCCGGGCTCGAGGAGCCCTCGAGCGGAACCGCCGACCTCGCTGCGGGCGCGACCGTCGGCCTGCTGAAGCAGGAGCCCGAGCTCGATCCCGCCAAGGACGTGCGCGGCAACGTCGAGGACGGCGTCCGTCCCCTGCGCGACCTCCTCGACCGCTTCAACGCCATCTCCGCGGCGTTCGCGGAGCCCGACGCGGACTACGACGCGCTGATCGCCGAGCAGGAGAAGGTGCAGGAGCAGATCGACCGCCACGACGCCTGGAGCCTCGACGCCACGCTCGACCGGGCCATGGACGCGCTGCGCCTCCCGGACGGCGACCGCGACGTCACGACCCTCTCCGGCGGCGAGCGGCGACGCGTCGCGCTCTGCCGGCTCCTGCTCTCGTCGCCCGACCTGCTGCTCCTCGACGAGCCGACGAACCACCTCGACGCCGAGTCGGTCGCCTGGCTCGAGCGCTTCCTCGCCGACTACGCCGGCACCGTGGTCGCCGTCACGCACGATCGCTACTTCCTCGACAACGTGGCCGGCTGGATCCTCGAGCTCGACCGCGGGCGCGGCATCCCCTACGAGGGCAATTACTCCGGCTGGCTCGAGCAGAAGGGCCTGCGGCTCGCCCACGAGGAGAAGAAGGACTCGGCCCGCCAGCGCGCGCTCGCACGCGAGCTCGAGTGGGTCCGCGCCTCCCCGCGGGCGCGTCATGCGAAGTCGAAGGCGCGCGTCACCGCCTACGAGAACCTTCTCGCCGAGGAGCGCGAGGTCAAGCTCGACCGGGTCGAGATCCACATCCCGGCCGGGCCCCGCCTGGGCGACCTCGTCGTCGAGGCCGACTCGATCGCCAAGGGCTTCGGCGATCGCCTGCTCGTCGAGGACATGTCCTTCGCGCTCCCGCCGGGTGGGATCGTCGGCGTGATCGGCCCCAACGGCGCCGGCAAGACGACGCTCTTCCGCATGATCGCGGGGCAGGAGCAGCCCGACTCCGGCGAGCTGAAGATCGGCGACACGGTGCAGCTCGCCTACGTCGACCAGGCCCGCGCAGACCTCGCGCCGGAGAAGAACGTCTGGCAGGAGATCTCCGGCGGCCACGACATCATCGAGCTCGGCAAGCGCGAGGTGAACTCGCGCCAGTACGTCTCCTGGTTCAACTTCAAGGGGCCGGATCAGCAGAAGCGCGTCAATGACCTCTCCGGCGGCGAGCGCAACCGGGTGCATCTGGCGAAGCTGCTGCGCTCCGGGGGCAACCTGCTCCTCCTCGACGAGCCGACGAACGACCTGGACGTCGACACGCTGCGCGCGCTCGAGGACGGGCTGCTCGACTTCGCCGGCTGCGCCGTGGTGATCTCGCACGATCGCTGGTTCCTGG
>JAWVDX010000189.1:0-4142 GCA_033857015.1 Gaiellaceae bacterium | reverse complement strand
GATCCGGCTCTACTACTTCGAGGAGCTGACGCTGCGCGAGATCGGCGAGGTGCTCGGCGTGACGGAGTCGCGCGTCTCGCAGCTGCACACGAAGGCGATCCTCCGCCTGAAGGCCCGCCTCGGCGGCGGCGCCCTGCGCGCTCCCATCGAGCGTTAACCGCCGGGGACAGACCCGGGCCTGTCCCCGGGACATGTCTGTCGAGTGCTCCTTTGCACCAACCTTGCACCAACCCTGCGCCGCGAAAAGGCCTCATTTGGCTTGGCGGAGCGATACGAGCCGTCGCACCGGCGTCCATCCGGGACATGTCTGAGGGACAGGCCCGGGCCTGTCCCCGGGGGTGGAGCGCCGTTAGAATCGCGGGACCGCTACCAGGGGAGGTCTTCCGCCTATGCCTGCGCTCGAGCCCGGCAAGATCCGCAACGTCGCCGTCGTCGGTCATCGCGGGACGGGAAAGTCCTCGCTCGTGGAGGCGCTCCTCTTTCAGAGCGGCTCGATCAACCGGCTCGGGTCGATCGAGCAGGCGAGCACCGTCGCCGACTGGGACGACGAGGAGCAGCGGCGCAAGATGTCGCTCGCCGCGGCCGTCTGCCACGCGGACTGGCGCGACCGCAAGATCAACCTGATCGACACGCCGGGCGACCCGGGCTTCCAGGCCGACACCCACGCGGCGCTGCGCGTCGTCGAGGGGGCGCTCGTCGTCGTCAGCGCCGTGATGGGGGTCGAGGTCACGACCTCGCGCGTCTGGGCGCGGGCAGAGGAGCTCGAGCTCTCGCGGGTCGTCTTCGTCAACATGCTCGACCGCGAGCGCGCCGACTTCTTCCGAACGCTGGAGGGGCTGCGCGCCCAGATCTCCGAGCGCTGCGTCGCCGTCCAGCTCCCCATCGGGGCCGAGCACGAGCTGATCGGCATCGTCGATCTCCTGCACATGTGCGCGTACACGAGCCCCGACGGGCAGCGCGAGGGCAAGGCGGGGCCGATCCCGGAGGAGATGGCGGCTCAGGTCGCGGAGTACCGGGAGAAGCTCCTCGACGCCGTCGTCGAGACGGACGAGGACCTGATGGCCCGCTACCTCGAGGGCGAGGAGCTCTCCGACGAGGAGGTCGCCGCCGCGCTCAAGGCCGCGGTCACGCGCGACGAGCTGTACCCGGTCGCCTGCGGGGTCGCAACGAAGAGCCTCGGCACGACGGCGCTCCTCGACCTGCTCGTCGAAGGCGTCCCGTCGCCGGCGCGCAAGCCGATCCCGATCGACCTCCAGGGAGCGGAGACCGCGGCGTTCGTCTTCAAGACGCTGGCGGATCCCTTCACGGGGCGAATCAACGTCTTCCGTGTCCTCGCCGGGACGGTCTCCGGCGACTCGAACCTCGTGCGCGGCACCGATCACGCGAAGGAACGCATCGGCCAGGTGCTGCTCCTCCAGGGGAAGGAGACGAAGGCCGTCGACGCGCTGGGGCCGGGCGACATCGGCGCGGTCGCCAAGCTCAAGGACGTGATGACCGGCGACGTGCTCGTCGACGCGCATCACGACCTCGAGTCACCCGCCATCGGCTTGCCCGAGCCGGTCATGTCCTTCGCGGTCACCCCGAAGACGCGCGGCGACGAGGAGAAGATGGCCAACGCGCTGCGCCGCCTCGCCGAGGAGGACCCGACCCTGAGCCTGCGCCGCGACCCGCAGACCGGGGAGGAGCTCCTCTCCGGGATGAGCCAGATGCACGTGGAGGTCGCGGTCGCGCGCGCGAAGCAGCGCTTCGGCGTCGACATCGAGCTGCATCCGCCGCGCGTGCCCTACTTCGAGACGATCCGCTCACCGGCACGGGCCCAGGGGCGCTACAAGAAGCAGACCGGCGGCCGCGGCCAGTTCGGGGACTGCAGCATCGAGATCGAGCCGATCGACGGCGGGCAGGGCTACGAGTTCGTGGACAAGATCGTCGGCGGGGTCATCCCGCAGAGCTTCCGCCCCGCGGTGGACAAGGGCGTGCAGGAGGCGATGGCCCACGGCGAGCTGGCCGGCGCGCCGGTGCAGGGCGTCCGCGTCCGCCTCGTGGACGGCAGCTACCACACCGTCGACTCCTCGGAGATGGCCTTCAAGATCGCCGGGTCGATGGCCTTCAAGAGCGCGTACGAGAAGGCGACGCCTGTCCTCCTCGAGCCGATCATGGAGGTGGAGGTCAGCGCCCCCGACGAGGCGGTCGGCGCGGTCAACGGCGACCTCAACTCCCGCCGAGCGCGCCTGCAGGGGATGGAGCCCGTCGGCGGCATGACGTCGATCAAGGCCGAGGTGCCGATGGCGGAGATGCTCACCTACTCGCAGTCGCTGACGTCCCTCACGGGCGGGCGCGGCGAGTACCACATGCACTTCCTGCGCTACGAGGAGGTGCCCACCCACATCGCGCAGAAGGTCATCGACGAGACGAAGAAACAGCGCGACGAGGTGAAGGTGTAGCGATACTTCACTTATGCGCGTTACCCGCAACGCGACGACCCGGCAGTGCGCCATCTGCGAGCGCCGCTTGCTCATGGGCGAGCGGGTGCTGCGCTTCGCTCCCTACGGCGGCGCGGACTACCTCGACGTCTGCCCGCTCTGCCAGGAGCTGGCCCTCGAGTACGGCTGGATCAAGGAGGGCTCGCCGACGACGCCGACCGTTGCGCCGTCCCGCCGGCGGCGCGGGCTCGGAGCGATGTTCTCCTCGCGGCGCCCGCTGCCCGAGCCCGTGATCACCGAGCCGCTGCTGCGCCGGCTCTCGGAGACCGAGCTCGGCATCGTCGAGGCGGCCGACCTCTTCAACGCCAGCCCTTACCGGCGCACCGTCGAAGGCCTCACGCGCAGCCTGGGCGCGCCGCACGCGAGCATCGTCCACCTCTCGGGGGTCAACCACGAGCTGGTCGTGACGGTGGCGTGGGACCTCTCCTGGTACCAGTACCGCATCTCGCCGGAGGCGGCGCAGCCCGTCCGGCTCGCCGAGCGTGGGCAGGAGCTGGCGGAGCTGGAAGCAACCTACAAGGAGTGGAATGCCGAGATCAGCGCCGACGGGCGCCTCGTCCCGGCCGTTGCGCTGGATGATCTCTAGACCCTGAAACGGGGGAGGCTCTGATGCCGGGAACCGCCGATACTCCTAACACGATGATCTACTGCGTAATTCCACCTGAGCTTGCGGACGACCTGTACGACAAGCTCGTCGAGTACTACAAGGACAACCCCAACGTCGAGGTGATCGTCGACCGTCGCTCGGACGAACGGCGCACCGATCGCACCGGCGGCGGAAACCGGATCGTCCGCGATCGGCGGCGCGCCCGGATTCCAGGGACGTTCCCCCGCGTTCGCGCTTACTGAGCGCGACGCGCTTCCTCTGCGGCTTTGCTCGCGGCTTCTCGGCCGGGGCCGAGCCTTCGTACCCCGAGCTAGACTCGGGACATGGGGTCTGAGCTGCTTGAGAGCTTCAATCCGGCGTCGGGCGAGTCGCTCGGGACAGTTCCGCGTGGGACGCCGGAGGACGTGGCGCGCGCTGTTGAGCGCGCGAGCGAGGCGTACACCACGTGGAGACTCGTGCCGGCGCCCAAGCGCGCCGAGGTGCTCTACCGCTTCGCGGCGCTCCTGACCGAGCGCAAGCAGGAGCTCACCGAGCTCATGAGCCGCGAGATGGGCAAGGTGCTGGCCGAGGCCGGCGGCGACGTCCAGGAGGCGATCGACATGAGCCTCTACATGGCCGGCGAGGGCAGGCGCCTGTTCGGGCAGACGACTCCTTCGGAGCTGCCGGACAAGTTCATGATGAGCGTCCGCCAGCCGATCGGCGTCGTGGGGGCGATCACGCCGTGGAACTTCCCGATCGCGATCCCCGCCTGGAAGCTCGCGCCCGCGCTCGTCTGCGGTAACACCGTGGTGCTCAAGCCGGCGGAGGACACGCCCTTGCTGGCGCAGCGCTTCGTCGAGCTGCTCGGCGATGCCGGGCTCCCGGACGGCGTCGTGAACATCGTGCACGGCTACGGCGAGGACGTCGGCGAGGCGCTCGTCGCGCACCCGGACGTCCGGGTCATCTCCTTCACCGGCTCGCGCGACACGGGGATCCGCGTCACCAAGGTGGCGGCCGACAACTTGAAGCACGTGCACCTCGAGCTCGGGGGCAAGAACGCGATCATCGTGATGGAC
>JAWVDX010000188.1:0-9854 GCA_033857015.1 Gaiellaceae bacterium | reverse complement strand
CGACGCGGTTGGCCTTGACCGAGTCGAGGGTCTCCTGCGGAAGCGGGGTGCCGAACTCCTCCATGACGTCGACGCCGGCCTGGCGGACGTCCCATTCGAACTGGACACCGGTTGCCTCGAGGACGCGACGCGTCGCCTCGGTGAGCTCGGGGCCGGTGCCGTCCCCGGGGATGAGTGTGACTGTGTGTGTCATAGGCGGCCAACTCTAGGTGAGGGCTGCCCAGTGGGGGCGCAGTTCCCGGGAGGGACGGTTCCCGGGATTCGCGCCGAGCCGCTGGGGTACAGTCCCGGCGTATGGCCGAGCCTGCGAAAGGACTCCGAAACATCGTCGTCGCGCAGTCGAGCATCTGCTCGATCGACGGCGAGAAGGGGATCCTCATGTACCGCGGCTACGACATCGCCGAGCTGGCTGCGCACTCGACCTACGAGGAGGTCTGCTACCTCCTGCTGAAGGGCGAGCTGCCGACCGGCGAGGAGCTCGCGGCGTTCCGCGAGGAGCTCGCCGCCGCCCGTCCGCTCTCGGCCGAGGCGGCCCGCGTGGTCGACGAGATCGCCGACGCAGCCGCGCCGATGGAGGCGCTGCGCACCGCGGTCTCCGCACTCTCCTTCGACGATCCGGACAAGGACTCGAACGAGCGCGCCGCCAACGAGCGCAAGGCGGTCCGCCTGGTCTCGCAGCTCCCGACCGTGATCGCCCGCTACGAGCGGCGCCGCAAGGGCCTCGAGCCGGTCGAGCCGGACGCCTCGCTCGACTACGCGACGAACTTCCTGACGATGCTCCGCGGCGAGGCGCCGACCGAGCACGAGGCGCACGTCTTCGACGTCGGCATGATCCTGCACGCGGACCACGAGATGAACGCCTCGACGTTCACCGCCCGAGTCATTGCCGCGACCCTCTCCGACCTTCACTCCGCCGTCGTCGGTGCGATCGGCGCGCTGAAGGGCCCGCTCCACGGCGGCGCCAACGAGTGGGTCATGAACACGCTCCAGGAGATCGGCACCGAGGAAGGCGTCGAGCCGCGCATCCAGGAGCTCCTCGACGCGAAGATGAAGATCCCCGGCTTCGGCCACGCGGTCTACAAGACGATGGACCCGCGCGCGGTCGTCCTCAAGGAGCTCGGTCGCGAGCTGAGCGAGGAGGCCGATCCGGCCGAGCCGAACTGGTTCGCGATGACCGAGCGCATGCAGAGCTACGTGCACGCGCAGAAGGGACTGTGGCCGAACGTCGATCTCTACTCGGCCTCGGTGTACCGCTACATGGGCATCGCGACCGACCTTTTCACCACGCTTTTCGCGGCGAGCAGGGTCGTCGGCTGGTCTGCTCACGTCATCGAGCAGCACCTCGACAACAAGATCATCCGGCCCGCTTCGGAGTACGTCGGCCCGGACCCGCGCGCATTCCCTGTAGCTTCTAGGTCATGACCCTCGCCGAAGCGGCCGCCAAGGCCGACGAGTTTGCCCAGCGAGGCGCCGAGCGTGAGCTCGCTGCGCTGCGCACCGAGTGGCAGGACGAGCTCGAGGGCGCGGCGCGCGCGGAGGACTTTCGCGAGCGCGCGGTCGCCTACAAGGCGATCGGGATGTTCCGCTTCCGCCAGAAGCTGGAGCTGCTCGGCCGCGGCCTCGACGACGAGAGCCCGGCCTGCCGCGGCTCCGCGCTCGTCTCGCTCGAGCTGCTCTCCCGCGAGCACCCGGGTGCGATCAACACCTTGCGTTCCTCGCTCCACCGGCTCGTCGACTCGGATCCTCAGATGGCGGTGCGCCGGCTCGCGCTCGTCTGCCTGCGCAACGGCCCGCCGCGTGGCGACACGATCGGCATCCTGAGCGGTCTCGCCGGCAACGACGAGGCCGACAAGGACGTGCGGGCAACCGCCATCCAGGTCCTCGCCGCGCTGAAGAAGAAGACCGACAAGCGGTAAGCGCAAAGCCGAGGCGCCAACCGGCCCTTCGGCGGATACACCCCAGGCGCTGGTTCGTCAGCACCAAGCCAGGGGCCGCACTCGAACGCGGGCAAGGCTGGATGCCTTGGCCGTGGGCGAGGGTGGTTCATGGCGCAGCGTGATGGCGAGCCAGCGCCGGCGTGAATCCGCCGAAGGGTCGCTGACGCCGCTAGAGATGCAGCGGAATGCTCTGCGCGAAATGGAACCTGTTCTTCGGGTCGTAGCGCCGCTTCACCTTGGTGAGCCGCTGGAGGTTCGCGCCGTAGTAGGCGTGCCGCCACGAGGCGAGATCCGGGTCGATGTAGTTCTGGTAGGCGAAGCCCGAGACGTGGGGGCGCAGGCTCGCCCGCGTCGCGCGCACCCAGGCGCTCGCCGGTGCCGGCTGCCCCAGCGCGAATTCCTGGCAGGAGGCGATCACGTTGCGGTGGACGAACGCCGTCGCCGCCGGCTTGACCCGCCCGATCGCGCCGCCGTAGGCATCGAAGAGCAGCGCTCCGCCCTTGTGCTCCGCCTGCCGCGCCTCGATCGCCGCGCGGCAGGCCTGGAGCCCCGCCGCCGAGAGCGGAGCTGTGAGGTAGTCGGAGCCGCCGGCGAAGCTCTGGGAGACCGGCTGCGAGCAGGCCGTCAGCTCCTTGCCGAGGCAGCCGGCCCAGCGCCGCAGGAGGTCGAGCCAGCTCGCGTCCGCCACCTTGAGCGCCTGCGGCGCGAGCCCGGTGACGAGCCCCGCGAGGAGCGCGTTCAGCTGCGCCGCCGTGCCGAGGAACTGCCCGAAGACCTGCACGCTCGGCGTCGTGGCGCCCGTCGCGAGCCGGCAGATCGCCCCGAGCTCGTCCGGTGCGTGCGGCGCCCAGCTCAGGAAGCGGTCAAGCACCTCCTCCGCCTGCGCCCACGGCCAGGTCGCGATGAAGTAGGAGCCCTGCTGGGGCACAGGGAGCGTGCGGAAGACGAAGCGGGTGGCGATCCCGAAGTTGCCGCCACCGCCACCGCGGCTCGCCCAGAACAGGTCGGAGTGGTGGCTCGCATCAGCAGTGAGGAGAGCGCCGTCAGCAGTGACGACGTCCACGGCCGCAAGCCGGTCGCAGGTCAGGCCCCACGCGCGGGAGGCGAGGCCGAAGCCGCCGCCCAGCGCGAGCCCGCCGATGCCGACGCTCGGGCAGGACCCGGCGGGGAGCGCGCGGCCCGCCGCGGCAAGCCGGTCGTAGAGCACGCCAAGCCGGACGCCCGCGCCCACGCTCGCGCGGCCGCCTGCGAGGGACTGGACGGAGCGCATCCGGGAGAGGTCGACGACGACGCCGTGGCTCGTCGAGTAGCCCGCGTAGCTGTGCCCGCCGGAACGGGCGACGATCGGCACGCCTGTCTTCGCCGACCACCGGACGACGGTCGCGACGTCGTGCGCGTCGAGCGGCTGCGCGACCGCGAGCGGGTGAATCCCTGCGTAGCGCGCGTTTTCGGGGATGCGCGCCTTGGCATAGGCGGCGCTCCCGGGTGAGAGGACCGGGCCCCGGAGGTCGCGTGCGAGGCTGCGCAGCCGTGGGTCGCGCGCGGAGGCGGCAGGCGCGTACGCGAGGCCGGCTCCGACCGCGAGGCCCCGGGCGAGCAGCTCACGGCGTGTCCAGCTCATGTGGCGAGGAGATCCGCGAGCTTGAGGACGGTGTTCCAGTTGCGCCCGGTCGCGCGCACCTTCAGGTGCTTCTCCACGAAGGGGCCGAGGCTCGGCGCTTCGAGGAAGCCGTCCGGGCACCACTGGTAGATGACCCGCTCGCCGAGGTGGATCTCGTCCGGCGCGAGCTCGGTCGGGTCGTGCGCAGCCAGCAGCTTCGGGTCGGGCGCCTCCGAGAGGAACAGCGCCAGGTAGCGCGACCCGTTCGTCGCGAGCTCCCCGAAGGGGTCGGCCGCGATCGCGGCGCTCAGCTCCGCGTCTGTCCTGACCAGACAGCTCACGTCCATCCCGAGTTGCTTGTCGACCGCGGTCTCGATGGCGCGCTCCAGCTTCTCCGGCTTGGTGCGAGGCGCGCTGAACGCGGCGTTGCCGCTGCGCAGGAGCGTCTGCACGTCCTCGTAGCCCAGCCCTGCGAGGAGCTCGCGCAGATCCGCCATTGCGACGGCCTTCGCCTTGCCGACGTTGATCCCGCGCAGGAGCGCCGCGTACCGGGGCATGCCCGGGAACCTAGCGCCTCAGTGGGAGCAGCCGCAGGTGCGTCCGTGGTGCAGCGTGCGTCCGCAGGACGGGCAGGTCCGGCGCTTGCGCTTGAGCTCGAGCGCGCTCTTCTCCAGCCCGGAGAGGGCCATGAGGACGCCGACTACGAGCGTCCCGACCGTGAGCGTGATCGAGTGTGCGTCCATGGTTTTGGGAAAACGTTGGAACAGACGTTCCCGATACGCACGAATTCAACGCTTGGCGTGCGGGTGCGACGAAAAGTAGAGCTCGCGGCGGCGACGGTCGCTCACGTGCGTGTACAGCTCGGTGGTTGAGAGGTCGGCGTGGCCGAGCATCTCCTGGACGCTGCGCAGGTCGGCGCCGCCCTCGAGCAGGTGCGTGGCGAAGGAGTGGCGCAGCAGGTGCGGGTGGATCCGCTCGGGCTCGAGGCCGGCGACGGCGGCGAGCCGGCGCAGGATGAGGAAGGCGCCGGAGCGCGTGAGCGGGCCGCCGCGCGCGTTCAGGAAGAGCTCCGGGCGCGGGCGGCGCTCCAGGTAGGGACGGCCGCGCGCGACGTAGCGCGTGACGGCTTCGACGGCCGGGCGCCCCAGCGGGACGACGCGCTCCTTGTCGCCCTTGCCGAGGCAGCGCAGGAGGCGGTTCTCCAGGTCGATGTCGCTGCGCGCCAGGCCGAGCGCCTCGCTGATGCGCAGGCCGGCGCCATAGAGCAGCTCGACGAGCGCGCGGTCGCGCAGATCTCTGGGCGTGACACCCTTCGCCGCCTCGACGAGGCGCTCCGCCTCGGCCGGGGAGAGGGTGCGGGGCAGGGTGCGCACGCGGCGGGGCAGCTCGAGCTCCGCGGCGGGATTGTCGCCACGCGCGCCGAGGAGCTGGAGGTGGCGGAAGAAGGAGCGGGTCGCCGCCACGCGGCGGGCCAGGGTCGTCGCGGCGAGGCCGGCGGCGCGCCCCTCGGCGAGGTAGCGCTCGAGCTCGTCGCTCGTGGCCGTGGCAACGGAGTGGCCGAGCCAGGTGGTGAGCGCCTCCAGGTCGCGGCGGTACGCCTCGACGGTGCGCGGCGCGCGCCGGGCCGCGAGCAGCGCGAGGAAGCCGTCCAGATCGGCGTCGGTCATGCGCTGGGGTTCGCGCTCCGTCGTGTCAGTCCCCCTCCGAGCATGGTAGGAATCGCCCGTGCGAACTCGCCGCATCGGCTGCGCTGCGGCGCTCCTCCTCGTGATCGTCCCGGGCGCCGCCGCGCGCTCGTCGGCGCGGCTGAACGCCATCCAGCAGGAGAACGCACGGCGCGGCGACGCGGCCTGGAGCGCGCCCTACGCGAGGGTCGGCTCCGTCGAGGGCTACACCTCCGAGGCAGCGGTCGACCCCGGCGGGGCCGTGCGCCTCCATGTGAGCATGCGCCCGGCCGGGAGCTACCGCGTCAGGCTGATCCGCCTCGGCTGGTACGCAGGCGCCGGCGGGCGGACGCTCGCCTGCATCCCGTCCTGCACCGGCAGCGAGGCAGGGGCCCCGCAGCCACTCCCCGCGATGAACGACAACACCGGGGAGGTCGCCGCGGACTGGCCCGTCACGGACACGATCGCCGTGCCGGAGCACGCCGTCAGCGGCTACTACCTCGTTCAGCTCCAGGTCGTCGGGGGCTCCGAGGACGGCCGCGTCCAGGACGTACCGCTGGTCGTGCGCGCCCCGGCCGAGCAGCAGTCCCGCGTGCTCGTCCAGGTGCCGATCAACACCTGGGAGGGCTACAACCCGTGGGGCGGGAGCTGCGTCTACCCGCGGCCGGTCTGCGAGCGCCAGGCGTTCTACGTCTCCTTCGACCGGCCCTACGCGTGGGAGAGCACCGGCCACAACCCGCTGCACTGGGAGCTCCCGCTTGTCCACTTCCTCGAGCGCAGCGGCGTCGACCTGGCCTACCAGACCGACGCCGACACGGATGCCGACCCGACCTCGCTCCTGCGCCACCGCCTCGTCATGACGGCGGGGCACGGGGAGTACTGGACGAAGGGGATGTTCGACGCCTTCGACGCGGCGCGCGACGCGGGCACCAACCTCGCCTTCATGGGCTCGAACACCGACTACTGGCAGATCCGCTACCAGCTCGACCGGCGGCGGATCGTCTCCTTCAAGAACTGGGACAACGACCCGGAGGCCGATCCCGCGCTGAAGACGGTGCGCTTCAGCGACCTGCGGCCGCCGCGCTACGAGTGCGAGCTGATGGGTGTCCAACACCTCGGCGGGTCGTACACCCACGCGGTGGACGACTACACGGTGTCGCCCGCGGCGGCGCGCGACCCCTGGTTCCGGGGCACCGGCTTCAAGCCGGGCGACACGGTGTCGCAGATCGTCAGCGGCGAGCGGGACGACATCCCACCGGGGCAGGAGCCGGGCAAGGCATGCGGCCACCCGATGACGATCCTCTTCTCGCACGCGCAGACGGTGCAGCTCCAGGCGGCGGTGTCGCTGCGCTACCTCGCCGCGTCCGGGGCGCGGGTCTTCTCAACGGGGAGCCACGACTTCGCCGCGGGCCTCGACGCGACGACGGCGCCGAACCGCGACGACCCGCGGCTGGAGCGCTTCATGCTGAACGCGCTGGACGATCTCGGTCGGCCCGCCGCGCCGCTGCTGACCGTCGAGCTCGCCGGCCGGCGCGTCCACGTCGTCGTCGTCCCGGCCGCAGACACGCGCATTCGGACGACGCTCGTGTTCCGGCTCTCCCACGGCAGGCGCACGCTGATCCGCTGCCGGCGCGGGGGCTGCTTCGACCGGCCGCGGAAGGGAAGGTGCCGGTACGCCGCGGTCAGCCTCGACCGCTGGGGGCGCTCCTACCCGGCCCTGTCGGAGCTGCTGCGCGTCCCGTAGCTAGGAGGGTTTGGCGAAAACCCTCCTAGGAGCGCGGGTGCGCGCCGTCGTAGACCTTTCGCAGCCGCCGCCCGTCGACGTGGCTGTAGACCTGCGTCGTCGAGAGCGAGGAGTGGCCGAGCAGCTCCTGGATCGTGCGCAGGTCGGCGCCGCCCTCGAGCAGGTGCGTCGCGAAGGCATGGCGGAGCTTGTGCGGGTGGGGGAGGAGGCGGCGCAGCGTGCTCGTGTCGAGGCGCTTGCCGCGGGTGGAGAGGAAGAGCGCGTCGTTGGCGCCGCGAGCGAGCTGCGGGCGCGCCTCGCGCAGGTAGCGCGCCACCCAGTGCGCGGCGTGCTCGCCGAGCGGGACGATCCGCTCCTTGCCGCCCTTGCCGCGCACATGGACGTGCTCCTGGTCGAAGTTGACGTCGCGGAGATCGAGCGTGACAGCCTCGGCGGCGCGCAGGCCGGCCGAGTAGACCAGCTCGAAGAGGGCGCGGTTGCGCAGCGCCAGCGGGCCGTCCCCTGCGAGCGCGGCAAGCGTCTCCTCCACCTCGGCCAGCTTCGGCACCTCCGGGAGGTGGCGGCCACGGCGGGCGGAGAAGCTCAGCTCGGGAACGCGCGTCGCGCCGAGCGCGCTGCGCAGGAACGCGCGCACCGCCGCGATCTTGCGGGCGACCGTCGCGGGTGCGAGCTTCGGTCGGCGCGCGCCGACCGCGCTGGCGTAAGCCGCCAGAACGCGGGCGTCGACGTCGTCGAGCGCCGTGCCCCGAGCCTCGAGCCAGCCGGCGAACTCGAGCACGTCGCTTCCGTAGGCGCGCCGCGTATGTTCAGCAAGGGCAGGCGAGGCGAGGAAGCGGTCGATGCTGTCGGAGAGCGAGGGCATCCCTCAGGATTCGCTCCCGCGCAGGCGCCTTCCTCGTTCGCTACCGGACGGCTTCGACGATCTCGCGGCTCAGGCTGGGGAAGTCGGCCAGGAACTCGGCCCGCTCCTCCTTCAGCCGCTCGACGAGCGCCGTGTACTCGGTGCTGCGCCCAGTGCGTTCGTAGAGCCGGCGCGGCTGGAGCACCTCCAGGTCGTCGATCCCCGGCACCGCGCTCGCGACGAGGTAGCCGAAGTCGGGATCCGGCTCCCAGGAGATCGTGCCCTCGGCGATGCTCTTGACGATCGCCGAGGAGTGCGCGATCCGCACCTTCTTCGAGCGCTCGTCCTCCTCGGGCCCGCCGACGCGCCCGGTGTTGAGGAGGTACACCTCGAGCGGCTGCTCCTCGAGGAGCGACAGGAAGCGGTTGCCCTGCAGGTCGTGCGGCAGCGGGAAGAACGGGTTCGTCCCCGGCACGCGTAGGAAGCGGCCGGCCTCCTCCGCGCCGCCGGCGCTCGTGCCCTTGGTCTCGCCGAGCATGAAGAACGCCGCCGCTTGCGCGCCTTCGAGCTTGGCGACCGCCGGGATGACGTTCTCGTTGCGGTTCAGGATGAGCAGGAAGTCCGGGGCCCCGATGTCCTCGTAGACCGCGGAGTCGATCGCGTCGAGCGAGAAGGTCGCACGTCCGTTCTGCGTGTATGTCGTGTCGTAGAAGTCGAGCTCGTCGCCCTTCTGGGACACGTTCTCCAGGTAGGCGGCCGGGCTGGTGACGGCGCCGTAGATCGCGGGCTCGTCCTCGGGAGAGAGGGCGAAGGTCTTGGCGAAGCAGCCGTGCTCGGTTGCGACGACGTGGCCGTCCGGCATCCAGGCGACGAAGTCGTCCTGCACCGGCAGCGAGCCGTTCTGGCGTGTGAAGGTCGTGGTCGTCTTTCCTGTTCCGGAGAGGCCGACGACGAGCCCGACCTTGCGCCCCTCAGCCGTGGGGATGACCTTGCAGCCCGCGTGGAGGGCGAGCCCGCCGCGGTCGTGGACGAGCTTGTTCCACATCCGCAGGCCGGCTTTCTTCGACTCGCCGAAGTAGTCCGAGTTGAAGATCCGGGTCACCCCGAGATCGAGGTCGACCATGATGAGCCGGTCGTCCGGGTACCCGGGGGCGGGCAGGTTCGGCGTGTAGATCACCGTCAGCTCCGGCTCGTGCTCGGGATCCTCGGTGTGAAAGTAGAGCTGGTCCTGCATGGCCGCGATGTTCGCGTTCGCGGTCTCGATGTAGAGGCGCGCGGGGACGCGGAAGCGCTCGTCCCAGCCGATCCACCCGTCGACCGTGAGCATCGCCTCCCCCGCGATGTAGTCGTCCTGCAGGTCGGCGAGGCGCTGCGCCTCGTCGCGCGGGAGCGCCTGGTTCTGGCCGTCCGGCTCGTCGCTGACGAGGTAGGTGGACTTCTTGGACCGCGACACGACGCGGGTCTGGACATTGAGGTTGCCGTAGCGCGTGGGCCGGGCGTTCGGCATCTCCGCGGCCAGCTCCCGCAGCTCTTCCGGGGTCGGGTTGGCGAGGAGCTCGCGTGCCGGCGGAAGTCGGAAGGCCATCCTCACGCGGGGCATGCTACCCGGTTTCGCCGGGAGGAAATCCGGTTCGATATCAAGCCGCCGAGCGCCTTTCGGTACCGGCGCGTGCCCAGAAGTCATTCGTGTAGCGTCCCCCAGCGGTGGAAGCGACGCACGACGTCCTTGTGATCGGAGCCGGCTGCGCAGGAATGCGCGCGGCGATCGAGGCCCACGACGCCGGTGCGGACGTCGCGATGGTGTCCAAGCTCCACCCGACCCGCAGCCACTCCGGCGCGGCGGAGGGCGGCATCAACGCGGCGCTCGGGAATGCGGCCGACGACAGCCCCGAGACGCACGCCTTCGACACGGTCAAGGGCTCCGACTACCTCGGCGACCAGGACGCGATCGAGATCTTCACCGCCGAGGCTCCCGGCGACATCTACCAGCTCGAGAACTGGGGCGCGTTCTTCTCGCGCATGCTCGACGGCCGGCTCGCGCAGCGCCCGTTCGGCGCAGCCGGCTCGC
>JAWVDX010000187.1:0-7041 GCA_033857015.1 Gaiellaceae bacterium | reverse complement strand
CAGGCTGTTGTTGATCGCGTTGAACAGCGTCTGGTAGGTGGTGGCGTTGTTGCGCGGGGTGCCAGACGCCTTCGTGAGCGGATAGGTCTTCGTGAACCCATCGGTCGCGTTTCCGGCCGCGTTCACGAGCTGGTCGATGGTGATCCACTGGCCGACGGTGAAGCCGCCAAACGCCACCGGATTCTGCACCAGGTAATTCGCCAGCCCGCCGTACGCTCGGTCGAATGCGGTCGTGATCAACTGGGCCGACAGCATGTACGACGCGTTCGTGGAGGTTGCGCTGAGGATCCACGTGCGGAACGCGTTGTATTCCTGCGTGAACGTCCCGGTGACCGTGAACCGCGTCCCATTGGCGTTGACGAGCCAGTAGGTCGTGTTGATCGCCGTTGCAAAGCCCGCGGCATGCGCCGAGAGGATCGCCTTGCCGTTGGCATTCGACCAGAAGCCGAGCGTCAGCCCGCCGCGGTTCCTGACCGTGCAGACGTTGCCGAAGTTGAGGCCCGACGTCGAGCCTCCATCGACCGCGGTGACGGTGTAGATCTTGTTGCTCAGCAGCGTCGAGTTGCCGTCGAGGTCGCTGAACTGGTTGACGGTGTTGCCCGTCTGCGACCAGGGTGCTCCGGCCACTTCCTCCTGGAACGTGTACGTGCCGAGGTCGAGCTGGAGCTGGAACTCGCCGCTCGAGTCCGTGAACACCGTATTCGGGACGCCGGCCGAGAAGTCGATCGGCCAATTCGCGATCCCGGGCTCGCCGGCATCTAGCTGCCCGTTGCGGTTCGCGTCGTAGTACTTCTCGCCTGACAGGACCGAGAACGGGTTAGGAGGCTGACACGTCTCGTCCTCGGGCGGGCACGGAATCTCCGACTCCTTGACCTTGAAGTTGTCCGTCTTGCACGTGCTCGGATCGACGGGATCGTCTGCCGGGTCATACGAAGCGGCAGCTGGGGGAACCGTCGTGGCGGCCACGAAGCTGTCCTGCGTGTCGATCCGGCAGAGCGCGACCTTGTACTCGCCGCCGGGGTTCGACGTATCCAGGTAGGGCGCGAGCTGGATCTTCAGGTTCGGCGAGGCGCCGTCCGTCAGATGGGTGCCGCTCGTAGAAAGAATCTCGCCACCCGAGATGACGAATGTCCTGTCGGTGTAGGCATCCGTCGACAGAAGCTCCAGCGACCCGTCATTTGGGTCCTTGGAGCCATCGGGTTCGACCACTGCGAAGAAATACGTGCCGTCAGTGAGGCCGTTCGCCGCGGGCCCACCGTTGATCCACACGTCGTCCTTGCTCTGGTAGATGTTGCAATTGACGAGGCCCTTGCCGTTGAAGCAGTTGTCATACGGATCCGGGCCGATGGTTGTGAAGCCGGCGCCCGCAACGGGGGCCGGCGCGCTTGTCGGCAGCGCCAGCGCGAGGATCGCGGTCGCGGATACCAGCAGGATGATGGACAGCCGTCGCCGTCGCCACCCTCGTGTGTGTGTTCGCATTCTGAAAAGCCCCTCTCTCCAGCAAACCCGATTTGGGGGAAGTCGCGTGGGTCGCCCACAACCTTCGTATCGCTTTGCCTATCGCGCTTCAAGAGCGCGCGCGTTGAGATTTCTCAGCGAAGGATCGTGCTGCGATGCATTCCGAGAGGAGGACGTTCTGGCGCTAGTCGGACGCGACCTGCTCGAGCGCGCCGCTGCGGTCAGAGACCGCCAGCTTCGCGAGGATCGAGCGCCGGTGCGTCCGCACCGTCACCGGGGCGATGAAGAGGCGCTCGGCGATCTCCGCGTTGCTCAGTCCGTCCCGCATCAGCTCGAGGACGTCCCACTCGCGCACGGTCAGCTCGGCCGGTCGCGCCGAGCCGAGCACGCGCAGGCGCTGACGCCTGCTGCGACCGCGGAACTCGTCCAGCACGCGGGCCATGAGCACGCGCGTCAGCGCCGCCTCGCCCGCCAGGACGCCCCGGAGCGCCGCGGCGAGGCTCTTCGGGTCGACGTCCTTCCGCAGGTAGCCGTACACCCCGGCGCGCAGCGCCTCGAACAGCTGGTCCGTGTCGTCGCTGACTGCCAGCATCACGACGGCGACATCGGGAAGCCGGCGCGTGATCGCCTGGGCGGCGAGGATCCCTTCGCCGCGGGCGCCGACGTCCAGCAGACAGATGTCCGGCCGTTCCAGGACAGCTGCCCGGAGCGCGCTCCCTCCCGTCGTGGCCTCGGCGCAGACCACGAACCCGCAGGCAGCGAGCGCTGCGCGGAGCCTGGCCCGGGTCAGGGGATCGGGATCGGCCAGCAGCACCCTCGCAGGCGTCTCGGGCGGCGCGTGCCCGTTCGTCGGCTCGGCTCGGGACGCGAGCAGGCGCTTGAGAGCCAGAACGGTGGCTGGGCCGCGTCGCATGACCTCAGACGATAGGCCGCGCGCTCGTGCGCGTTGCCACACATTCGGCTAGTTCCGTCAGACCTGCTGCGCGAACCTGACTAGCCCCCTGCGAGGCGCCGCATTCGGGATGTTCTCCCAGGAACCCCTCAAGACCCTCCGAGGCGCCGGCTGCACAGTGCTGGAAAGCGCTCGAACGAAGCGCTCCGACAGAAGGGAGAGTCACATGTCCAGCACGGCGAACCGCACAGAGCACGGGTCAGTCAACAAGGTGGTCGCCCTCGGGGCGACGACCGTCGGGAGCGGGGCGGGAATTGACAGGGTCACCTCGGCGGGCACGGGGCCGAAGACCGCCGCGGACGCAGGACCGCCGGGCACGAACGTCGGCACGCGCTAGGCGTGCGCACCATCCTCCGGCGGGCCACGAGAGCCCCGAGCCACTCCCAGTGCTCGGGGCTCTCGCGTTCGACCTAGCCCGTGATGCCCGTCGCCTGTCTATCGACCTGCTTGCCGCTGGCGTCGTAGGCGACCACCGCTACCGGCTGGACCCCCCGCTTGAGCTCGCCGGGCGGGACGACGTAGACGAACGCACCGCTGGCGTTCAGCGCGACATCCTTCCTCGCACCGTCCGAGCTCACGATCGCGACGCTCGCGACGTCCGAGGCGGCGAGCCCGATGATGTGTGCGTTGCGCACGCTGCCGATCGCGGGGCCGCCGTCGTAGGAGAGGCTCATCAGAAAGCGCCTGCCTCCGAACGCGTCGTCCGTGGGATTGCAGCCGCCGGCTTCGTCGCCCGTCGCGAGGTTCACGTCGAGGAGACAGATCTTCTTGGAGTCGCTCGAGCTTCCGAGAACTGCGTCGTGGCTGATGCCGTTCGCTGCCTTGAACGACGCAATGACACGGGTCCCGTCGGGCCGGAGCCCGTTCCGCGGCCCGCGAACGGGGAACGGAGGAGCATCGGCCTTGTCGACGGACTTCGTCAGGCCGATCGGCCCGCCCCACAGCGACGCGCGAACGGCGCCTGCGCTCGCAGCAGCGAGAAGCGCGAGGCCGACGACGAGCAGGACGCGGCGCCGGAGCACGCGCCGCGGCTTGATCCGAAACGGGCTACGCATTGGAATTCCCGACGAAGCAGTAGGCGTACAGGCTTGTGTATGCCTTGCAGTAGCCCTTTCGCGAGGTGCCGTTCGAGGCCCACCGGGCGATGGTCTCGTACGCCGTGTTGCGCACCGTGTTGTGCCAGCTGTAGCTCACGTTGTCGACGAACGTCGTCATCTTGTCGTAGCCCGCGGACGAGGCGCTCATGTCGTTGAAGTTGTGCGTCGTCGCGTACGAGCTGCTCGCGTCCTGGCCGTTGGCCCAGCTCTTCGGGCCGGCGTAGTAGTAACCGACCATCGCGTCCGCCGTGGCCGCAAACACGGCCGAGACGACGGCGCCCGTCACGACGAGGCGCCATATCCGCGTCCGGCTGAAGCCGGCCGCAGGTCGTGCAAGAGACATGTGTCTTTACTCCTTCCTGGAGGGGATTCAAAGGCTCTCAGCGCCTCGAGGAGAGTGATGGTACGGACGCCGCAGCGGCGTGACAAGTGGCAAATTTGGACGTATCCAGGCGGGTCGTGGCCTGCCTGGATGGGGCCGAAACGCCTCACCCAGCCGGCACGAGGCGCGACCGGCGAGCCGGTCTAGGAGCGGACGGCGCGCCGCAGCGACACACCCAGGAGCGCTACCACCACGACAGGCATGAGCCACCAGGCAGATACGCCGTAGTGGACGAGGAGCGCGGTCCCTCCCAGGCCCGCGACGACCCCTGCCGCGACGAGCCAGTCGTCACCGACGACGAAGTCCCACCAGAAGCGACCGAAGCGCGCGAGGACGTTCACGCCGGCGCCCCGACCGCAACGCCGCGGCCACGCCGCAGCACGCGCACGAGGACGAGCGAGACGGCAGCGACGAAGGCGAGCACACCGAGCAGCGCAGCCTCGTTCCCGGGCCACGAGACGCCTGCTCCCTCGGCGCCCCAGAACACCCCGAAGGTCGTCAGCATCGTGCCGACCGCGAACTTGAGCGCGTTCTCCGGCACCCGGCTGAGCGGCCCGCGCACGACGACGCCGGTGATCGCAACGAGGACGAGCGCGACGCCGGCCGCCGCGGCCGCGATCGGGACGCCGCCCTTCGTGCTGCCGAAGCTGACCACGATGAAGGCAACCTCCAGGCCCTCCAGGAACACGCCCTTGAAGGACAGGGTGAAGGCGAACCAGTCGAGCCCGGCCTTCTCCTCGTGGCCGGCGGACCGTGCCGCCTCGCGCTCGCGCGCGAAGATCTCGTCCTCGTCGTGCAGCGCCTTGTAGCCGCTCGCGCGCAGGATCGCCTTGCGCAGCCACTGCAGCCCGAAGACGAGCAGGAGCGCGCCGACCACGAGGCGCAACGTCCCGATCGGCACGAGGGTGAGCGCCGGCCCGAGCGCGCCCACGATCGCTGCCAGCGCGACGAGGGCCGCCGCCGTGCCGACGAGCGGCGAGCGCCAGCCGCGCGTCACGCCGACCGCGAGCACGATCGTCAGCGCCTCGACCATCTCCACCGCGCTGGCCGTGAACGCCGCCAGGAAGAGGATCGGCAGGCTCATGACGGCAGCCTAGAGGCCTGATGGTCATTGGGCGTCGCTGCGGGGCTGTTCCAGGCCAAGCCAGGCTGGCTTGGCGTCCGCGGCGCAGGCCGGCGGCCTGTGCAAGGGCGGCGAGACGGCATGGCGCCGCGCCTGGGACAGCAACCGGAGCCACCGTCCAATGCGCGTCAGGCCTCTCCAGATCGTGGAGTGCCGCGAAGGCTTGACGGAGCGTGCACCATGCACGGGTGCCCAGCGATTACCGGTACAGCGCCGCAGAGGTCTACGAGATGCTCGAGCGGCAGACCGCGGCGCGCACGGAGCCGCTCCCGGCTGACGGGCGCCGCACCGGCGTCTGCGTCGCCGTCGTCGTCACCGACCCGTCGCTCGACGAGGAGCACCCGTTCTTCGGCCCGCTCGTGCGCAGCATCCGCATGAGAGCGGCGCGACTCGGCCAGGGCGTGTTCTTCGCGGCTCCCCGGGAGAGCGCGAACATGTGGCTGGAGGAAGAGCACGTAGAAGCCTGTCTCGAGCACGGGGCCGAGGGAGTCATCGTGCTCGGCGGCTCCGACGGGAACCCGGACGTGCTGAGCGAGCGCTTCCCCGAGCTGCCGGTCGTCTTCGTCGAGTACGACACCGTCGGCGGCCGCAGCGCCCACGTCGGGATGGACAACGAGCGCGCGTTCGCGGAGATCGTCACGCACCTCGCGACCGCCGGGGGCGGCCATCAGCGGATCGCCACGATCACCGGCGGGCTCGACGCGCGCGAAGGCGCCGACCGGCTCCTCGCCTATCGCAGCATCCTCCAGCGCCTCGGCTACGAGGTGCGCAAGGAGTACATCGAGATCGGCGACTTCGAGCACAAGAGCGGCTACGTGGGGATGAAGCGCCTGCTCGCGCTGGACGAGCCGCCCGACGCGGTTGCAGCGGCGAGCGACGTGCAGGCGGTCGCCGCGATCCGGGCGATCGAGGAGGCGGGATTGCGCTGCCCGCAGGACATCGCCGTCACCGGCTTCGACGACGCCGACTGGGCCGCCACGCTGCGTCCCGCCCTGACGACGGTGCGCCAGCCGGCCGTCGAGATGGGCATCGCCTCGCTGGACGCGGTGCTCGCGATGATCGACGATCCACAGCTCAAGCCGCCGACGGTGCTGCTGCCCGGCACCGTGGTCGTGCGCGAGTCCTGCGGCGCCTGACCCGCGACCGACGAATCGGTCGCAAACTCCGGGAAACGCGTGCCGCGAGCAGGTTTCCGCGCGACCCCTCGGGTAGGCGCAACGCAACCGAGAAAGGAGCACACAATGTCCCAGGTCCTTCCTGAGCGTCGCTCCAACGCCACAGCTGAGCTGTGGGAGCCCTTCTCCGAGCTCGACCAGATCGGAGAGCGCATGCGCCAGGTTCTCGAGCAGTCGTTCGGCGGGCTCGCCCCTTCGCTCTTCACCGAGGCGATCGCCTGGTCACCTCCGGTGGACGTGGAAGAGGCGGACGATGCGTACATCGTCAAGGCCGAGCTTCCCGGCGTGAAGCGCGACAACGTCAACATCGAGATCGTCGGCAACGAGCTCTTCATCACCGGTGAGCTGAAGGAGGAGGAGCGCAAGGGCGTCCTCCGGCGGCGTGCCCGGCGCACCGGCCGCTTCGAGTTCCGCCTCCGCCTGCCCGACCAGGTCGAAACGGAGCAGGTCGACGCGAACCTCACCGAGGGGGTGCTGACCGTGCGGGTGCCGAAGTCCCAGCGCGCGCAGCGGAAGCGCATCGAGGTGAAGGGGTCGTGACGACCCTCACCTGCGCCGCGCCTGCCTAGCGGCTCCGGCGGGGACGGGCACCCGCCGCATGGCGCACCCGTCCCCGCCTTCGGTACCCTCGGAGGAACCTCGCCGACTCCAGAAAGGGTCCCCCTCTTGGAAGCCTCCGCCGTCTCTGCTCCGCCTGCGCTCGAGGACCATGGCGTCAACCGCTGGCTCGTCCTCGCGCTCGTCTGCGTGGCCCAGTTCATGGTCGTGCTGGACGCGACGATCACGAACGTGGCGCTGCCGACGATCAAGACCGCGCTGAGCTTCTCGAATGCCGACCTGCAGTGGATCATCAC
>JAWVDX010000186.1:0-6756 GCA_033857015.1 Gaiellaceae bacterium | reverse complement strand
CACCGCGAGCTCGACAACGGCGTCGTCGAGCGGGCCGCCTTCGTCTGCTGCGACTCGCGCGCGACGGCGCAGAAGGAGTCGGGCGACCTCATCGAGCCGGTCGCCGCGGGTGTCCTCGAGTGGCTGGAGGTGCACGAGCTGCAGGAGGTCGTCGCCGGCGAGGTGGTGGGGCGGGCCGATCCGGAGGACATCGTCGTCTTCAAGTCCAACGGCATCGCCGCGTGGGACATCGCCCTAGCGGCCCTCGTCGTCAAGAAGGCGGGGCGCCAGAAGGGGAAGAAGCTCTAAAGGCTTGGTGTGCCTTAGGCGTCGCTGTGGGGGCGTTCCAGGCCAAGCATGGCGCCGCGCCTGCATCCGGAGCGGCGGACAAGGCGCATCGGGCCTCTAGGTACGGGTGTCCGCGCCGAGGGCGCGGATCACGTCTGGGTTGTCCATCAGGCGAGCCCGCTGCGCGTCAGTCGCGCGGTTCCGGATGAACGGATCCTCGAGGATCTCGGCGAGCGAGCGGCCCCGCCCGTGCTCGCGGAGCACGTACTCGACGAGGCGCGTCTCCTTCTGCGACCCGGCGAAGAGGAACGAGAACGGGTTGCGCAGGAGACTCGAGAGCTTGGCCACGGCGGCGATTCTATCCCGCGCTCAGAGCGGAGCGGGCCACTCGAGCTGGGCGTTCGGGATCGGATCCCCGTGCGGGTCGTGCGTAGGGAAGCCGAGCGCCCTGTCGATCCGTTCCTCCAGCTCCTCGGACAGCACGTGCTCGAGCTTGTCCGCCTCGTCGTGCACCGCGTCGACGTCGAGCCCCAGCGTCTCGGCGAGGTACAGCTCGAGCAGGCGGTGGTGGCGGATGACCTCGATCGCGACCCGCTCGCCGGCTGGCGTCAGGGCGAAGCCGCGGTAGGGCTCGAGCTCCAGGAGCTCGAGCGCGGCCAGCTTCTTCGCCATAGCGCTCGCGGAGGCGGCGGAGACACCCTGGCGGCGCGCCAGCGCGGTGACGGTCACGCGCCCGCTCGCCTCCTGGAGCTTGTAGATCTCCTTCAGGTAGTCCTGGATCGCCTCGGAGAGCGCCAACCGGGTCACGGAAAGAGTGTAGGCCGCGACGGTTGCCCGGGGTCCGTTTGGGACTGCGGTGCTAGCCTCGACCGCCTCATGCCCCCGTCTTGCCACTCATGCTGATCCGGCTCGGGCACAGCCCCGATCCGGACGACGCCTTCATGTTCTGGGCGCTCGCCTGCGGCGAGATCGACAAGCGCGGCTACGAGTTCGAGCACGTGCCCCGCGACATCCCCGTGCTGAACGCCTGGGCGCTCGACGCGCGGCTCGAGCTCACGACGATCTCGCTGCACGCCTACCCCTTCGTGCAGGACGACTACGTCATGCTTCCGCACGGAGCGACGATGGGCACCGGCTTCGGGCCGGTCGTGGTGTCGCGCCAGCCGCTCAGCCTGGAGCGGCTGCGCGAGGTGGAGATCGTCGTCCCCGGCAAGCTGACGACGGCCTTCCTCGTGCTGCGGATGCTGCTCGGCGAGTTCCGCTCACGCGAGGTGAACGGGCACGAGATCCTCGAGGAGGTGCGGGCCGGACGCGCGGAGGCGGGGCTCGTCACCGACGTCAGCCAGCTCACGTACGCGGGCGCGGGCCTCGCCAAGTCGCTCGACATCGGCGAGTGGTGGCTGCTCGAGACAGGACTGCCGCTGCCGCTGACGGTCAACGTGGCGCGGCGCGACCTCGATCCTGAGGTGCTCCAGGACATCTCGGAGATCCTCCACGAGTCGATCCAGGCGGGGCTGAACAACAGGCGGCGGGCCATCGCCTACGCCATGCGCTTCGGGCGCGGCGAGTCGACGGCGATGGCGGACCGGATGGTCGGGATGTACGTCAACGAGCTCGCCTGCGACTGGGGCGACGAGGGGCGGCAGGCGATCGAGGAGCTGCTCCAGCGCGCCGAGGCGATCGGCGCCTTCACCGAGCCGGTACGGCTCGAGTTCGTGCCGTAGAGCGTGGGTTATCCACGTTGTCCCCAGGGCGGTTGGGGAGCGATTGTCGCGAAGTCGGCACACGCTTGTAACAAAGCTGACATCGCTTCGCTGCCACTCTCGCGGGCTAGGCTCCAGTAATGAGTCGCGCCGTGATCCTCTCGGCGGTGCGCACGCCGATCGGGCGGGTCGGCGGAGCGCTCGCGGGCGTGCGGCCGGACGACCTGGCTGCCGTCGTGATGCGCGAGGCGGTCGCACGCGCGGGTGTCGATCCCTCGGCCATCGAGGATGTCCACTTCGGCGCCGCGAACCAGGCCGGCGAGGACAACCGCAACGTCGCGCGGATGGCGGCCCTCCTCGCGGGCTTCCCGGACTCGGTCCCCGGCGTGACGGTGAACCGGCTCTGCGCCTCCGGGCTGTCCGCGATCGTCTCCGCGTGCCACGCGGTGATCGCCGGCGAGGCCGACCTGCTCGTCGCCGGCGGGGTCGAGTCGATGAGCCGGGCGCCACTCGTGATGGCGAAGCCGGGGGGCGATCCGACGGTCTACGACACGACGCTCGGCTGGCGCTTCTCCAACCCGCGCCTCGCCGAGCGCTTCCCGCTCGAGTCGATGGGCGAGACCGGGGAGAACGTCGCCGAGCGCTTCGGCGTCTCGCGCGAGGATCAGGACGCCTTCGCGCTGCGCTCCCACCAGCGCTGGGCCGCCGCGCAGGCAGCGGGCCGGTTCGCCGACGAGCTCGTCGCGCTGCCCGAGCTGGAGCAGGACGAGCATCCCCGTCCGGACTCGAGCCTCGAGAAGCTCGAGCGCCTGCGCCCGGTGTTCCGCGAGGGCGGGACGGTCACCGCCGGGAACGCGAGCGGCATCAACGACGGGGCAGCCGCGGTCGTCGTCGCGAGCGAGGAGCGGGCGCGCGAGCTCGGTGTCCCGCCGCTCGGCCGCTTCGTCGGCAGCGCCGTCGCCGGCGTCGATCCGCGCACGATGGGGATGGGGCCCGTCCCGGCGGTGCGCAAGGTGCTCGAGCGGAGCGCCGTCGCGCTCGACGAGATCGATCTCGTCGAGCTGAACGAGGCGTTCGCCTCCCAGAGCCTGGCGGTCATCCGCGAGCTCGGCCTCGACGAGGAGCTCGTCAACGTCAACGGCGGGGCGATCGCGCTCGGGCATCCGCTCGGGATGAGCGGGGCGCGCCTCGTCGTCTCCCTCCTCCACGAGCTGCGCAGGCGCGAGGGGCGCTACGGCCTCGCGACGCTCTGCGTCGGCGTCGGCCAGGGGCAGGCGGCGCTCTTCGCTACGGAATGGCTACGGCCGCGCGGCGTTCCGCGGCGATCCGGAGACCGAGACCGGCGAGCACCGACCCCATGAGATAGCGCTGCGCCCGCAGCCAGGCGGGGCGCCTGCCGAGGAAGGCGGCGACGGTTCCGGCGGTGAGGACGATCGCCGCGTTGAGCGTGAGCGCGATCGCGATCTGGGTCAGTCCGAGGAACAGCGTCTGCTCGGCGACGTGACCGCGAGCCGGGTCGACGAACTGCGGCAGCAGCGACACATAGAGGATCGCGATCTTCGGGTTGAGCAGGTTCGTGAGGAGCCCCATCGCGAACAGCCGCCGCGGCGGATCGACCGGCAGCGGCCGAGGCGCGAACGCAGACTCGCCGCCCGGCCGCACGGCCTTCCAGGCGAGCCAGAGCAGGTACGCCGCGCCTGCGAGCTTGAGTGCCGTGTAGAGCGGCGGCACGAGCGCGAAGACCGTGGCAATCCCCGCAGTCGCCGCGACGAGGTACACGAAGAAGCCGGCGGCAACGCCGAGCAGCGAGATCAGCCCGGCGCGCCGCCCCTGGGTGATCGAGCGCGAGACGAGGTAGATCATGTTCGGCCCCGGCGTCAGGACGAGCCCGAGCGCCACGGCCGCGATCCCGAGGAGAGAGCCGCTCACGCTTTCAGTCTGACTGAATCCTGACCGGATCCTGACCGCACGCTGACCGGGGGCGCTCAGAGTCCGTCGCATGCGGTCACGGATTCTCCTGGCGTTCTCCCTCCTCGCGGGGATCGTCCTCCTTTTCTCGGCGACCGGGAGCGCACTGGCTCCGAAGCCGAAGCCGGCCTGGTCGCAGGCGCGGCTCGTCGGGACGTGGTTCCGCGACATCAAGCAGTCCGAGTACGACGCTCTCGGGATCGGCGACCAGAAGTTCGCCACCGGCCGCTACAAGATCGTGGTCGACAAGCTGGGCTTCTTCGACGCGTACGCGAAGGTGGCGCCGAAGAAGATCGACTTCTCGGCGAAGCTGACCGCCCGCTCGCGCAACCGGCTCTGGATCGGGCCGCCGCCCATCTGCGGCGGTACCGAGGACTACCACGGGCGGATCGTCCGCGGGAAGCTCACGATCACCAACGACCACGAGGACAAGGACTGTCTCGTGCGGAGGGCGATCTTCGTCGGGGTCTGGACGCGCGCCGGTTTGCACTGAACGCGGCACGGCTATCGTGCAGAGATGGCCGTCGCGACGCGCGACTTCGGGCTCTTCATCGGCGGCGAGACGCGCGAGGGTGCGCGCCGTGAGCTGTCCGAGCCGGCGACAGGCCAGCCGTTCGGGACCGTAGCGCTCGCGAGCGCGGAGGACGTGGACGCCGCGGTCGAGGCGGCGCGGGCCGCGCTTCCGGGCTGGGCACGCACGCCGCCGAGTGAGCGCTCGCGCCTCCTGCACGCGCTCGCGGACGCGCTCCACGGCGCGCGCAAGGAGCTCGCCGAGCTCGAGGCGCGCAACACCGGCAAAGCGCTCGGGTCGGCGAAGGCGGAGCTCGCCCAGGCCGTCGAGACGTTCCGCTTCTACGCCTCCATCGTCGGCGCTGCGACGGGCGAGACGCGCCCGCTCGGCGGCTCGCTGCTCGGCTACACGTTGCGCGAGCCGGTCGGCGTCGTCGGGCAGATCGTCCCGTGGAACTACCCGCTGATGCTCGCCGCCTGGAAGCTCGCGCCCGCACTGGCGGCGGGCTGCGCCTGCGTGCTCAAGCCCGATCCGGCGACGCCGGCGACGGCGCTCCGCCTCGCTGAGCTCGCCACGGAGGCCGGCTTCCCGCCCGGAACGGTGAACGTCGTCCCGGGCGACGGCCCGGCCACAGGGGCAGCGCTCGTGGCGCACGAGGGCGTCGACAAGATCGCGTTCACCGGCTCGACTGCGACGGGCGCGGAGATCATGCGCGGCGCCGCCAGCCCGCTGAAGCGCCTGATCCTGGAGCTCGGCGGCAAGAGCCCCAACCTCGTCTTCGCCGACGCCGACCTCGCCGACGCGGTGCCGAGCTCGGTCTGGGCGATCGCCTACTCGGCCGGCCAGAGTTGCGAGGCCCGCTCGCGCGTGCTCGTCCAGCAAGACGTCTACGACGCGTTCGTCGAGGCGTTCGTCGAGGCCTGCGGCCGCGTGCGCGTGGGCGACCCGCTCGACGCGGAGACGCAGATGGGCTCGCTCATCTCCGGCACCCACCGCGAGAAGGTGCACCGCTTCGTCGAGGAGGCGGTCGCCGAGGGCGGCGAGTTGCTCTGCGGCGGGACTGTCCCGGATGGCCCTGGCGCCTTCTATCCCGTGACGGTCGTCGCGACCGGGAACGGAAGCGTGATCGCGCAGGAGGAGGTCTTCGGCCCGGTCGCCGTCGTCGTCCCGTTCGCGGACGAGAAGGAGGCCGTCGCGCTGGCGAACGACTCGAAGTACGGGCTGATGGCCACGGTCTGGACGGGCGACGGTGCGCGCGCCCAGCGCCTCGCCCGCGGCCTGCGTGCCGGCACGGTCGGGCTGAACACGCCGTACAGCGCCTTCCCGGGCCTGCCGTTCGGCGGCTTCAAGCAGTCCGGCTTCGGCCGCGAGCTCGGCGCCTCGGGGCTCGACGCCTACCTCGAGGAGAAGACGGTGCTCGTCTCGGCAAGCGCGAAGCCGTTCAATCCGTTCGGGCTGTAGCGGCTACTGCGGCTTGCGAGCGACCCAGACGAACTCGAGGGCGGCATCGTCGAATGGCTCTCTGTCGAACCCGCCATAGAGAGCCTCGACCTCGAGACCGGCGACGTCGATCAAGCCCTCCCACTCGGACTTCGTTGCCCACCACAGGCTGACCGTCCCGTGCGTCGTCGCGTCACGCCCGCGCGTCAGGTCGATCCTGCTGTCCGCCGCGACGTTGTGGATCTCCTCCCAGAGCCCGTCCGCGCGCTCGTTCCGCTTCCCGTCGAGCCCCGCCGCGATGCTCGCGCTGAACGCGAACGCGTTCCAGGCGAAGCGCCCGCCCGGACGGAGCGCGCCTGCGACCCGCTCGAACACACGCCGCCGGTCGGCCCAGGTCGGCAAATGGAGGAGCGAGCGAGCCGGGCAGATGACGAGGTCGGCCGGCTCTGCGAGCGAGAAGTCGCGCATGTCGCCCTCGTGGAGCTCGACCGGGAGCCCGCCGAGATGTTTCCGGGCGACTGCGAGCATCGCCGGCGACTGGTCGATCCCGACGACGCGCTTGCCGGTCTCGCGTGCGATCGCGCCGGCGACCCGTCCTGTCCCGACCGCAAGCTCGACGATTGGCTCCTCCGCTTCCTGCGCCAACGCCACGTACCAACCGACGTCCCCGGTCATCTCGGCAGCCCAGACGTCGTAGTCCGCCGCAAAGGAGTCGTAGGCGCTCACTCGTCCTCCCAGGTCTCGAAGCAGTCGCAGGAGATCTGCTGGTCGCCACAGCGCGGGCAGCGCTCGACGTCGCACCCGGGATGGTGCAGCCCGCCCAGGTCGACGCCGCAGTCGTTGCAGCTGTCCCCGTCGAGGCGCAGA
>JAWVDX010000185.1:0-5598 GCA_033857015.1 Gaiellaceae bacterium | reverse complement strand
CTCGAGCCGGCCGCGCGCGCCGCCTTCTTCGAGGCGGGCGAGCGCGCCCTCGCCCTCGGGGCCGCCGGCGACGCGATTTCGCGCTTCGAGCGCGCGCTGGAGCTGGCCGACGGGAGCGAGCCCGAGCACCCCCGGATGCTGCTCGCGTACGGCACCGCGCTCTCGGCCGCGCGCGCGGAGGGAACGGACATCCTCGAGCAGGCTGCGGCGGCGCTCCTCGCGGCGGGGGACGTCGAGGGCGCAGCCGGTGCCGAGAGCGTGCTGGGCCGGCTCCTCTGGTTGCAGGGCCATGTCCCGGAGTCGATCGAGCGGCTGCAGCGCGCGATGGACATGCTTGCGGAGCGGCCCACGACCTCCGAGAAGGCCGAGGTCCTGCTCTCGTACTGGCGCAACCTCTGGCTCGCCGGGCTCGACCCGCCGGATGCGATCCTCGACGAGGCGCTCGCAGTCGCCGAGCGGCTCGGACGCAACGACCTGATCGTCACGGCCCTGATCGATCGCGCTCTGCGGCGCGGCTTCGGCGACGGCGACGCCGGAGCGGTCACGGAGTTCGAGGAGGCGATCCAGCTGGCGCGCGAGATCGGCTCGCCGGAGATCAGCCGTGGCTACATCAACCTGGCGAGCCTGCAGGCTTGGCTCGGCAACAAGGAGGCGACCCTCCAGCTCCACGAGGAGGGACTGGTGCTCGCGCAGCGCTTCGGCGACGTCCAGCGCGCGCGGTTCCTGTCCGGCGAGCTGCTCGTCGACTGGGTGACGAACGGGAGCTGGGATCGCGCGCTCGGCGAGGCGGTGGAGTACATCGAGGCCTGCCGCGTGTCGCCGCACTACATGGAAGGCGGAGCCCGGTACGCGATGGCCTCGATCCTGCTTGGCCGGGACGACGTCGAGGGCGCGCGACCGCACCTGGAGCGGATGGCCGAGCTCGCAGACGAGATCCAGGATCCGCAGTTCACGATCCCGACCCACTCGCTGCGGGCGCGGTTCTTCGCCGAGATCGGCGACGTGCGGGGCACACGCGCCGCGCTGGCGGCGGTTCTGGACGCGAGCGCCAAGGCCGCGAACGTCCTCGATCCCAACTGCGTCGAGGCCGCGATTGCCGCAAGCGACATCTCCGCGGTCGAGCTCATCCCACCTATCCTGGCCAGAGCAGGCACCGAGACGGCCTGGACGCGCGCAGTCGGAGCGATCCTCGAGAGCCGGCTCGGCGATGCGGCGCAGGAGTGCGCTGCGGCCGGCGATCCCTTCTATTCCGCGCTGCTGACGCTACGAGCGGCCGAGCGGGGCGAGGCGCTCGAGCCGGCGCGCGTCGACGAGGCGGTCGCGTTCTTCCGCAAGGTCGGGGCGCGGCGCTACCTGGGCCGCCTGGATCTGCTCTCGGCCGCGACCGGCTGAGTCTGGCGAGCTAGGCCTCGCCGTCCCAGTAGTCGATGTTCTCGGCCATCCGCAGGCGCTTGCCCGGGGGCCAGACTCCGACCTTGTCGCTGTCCGGGTAGACGCAGATGCTGATCTCGTTCGGCGGGATCGTCGAGAGCATGAGGATCCGCGCGACGCCGTCCGAGCGGTTGATCACCTGGTGGGCGCCGTCGGGCCCCTGGAGGAATGCGACGAGGTCGCCTTCGGCCAGCTGGTGCTCGCCGTCGGGGTCGCGCAGGATCGGCGTGCCGGTGAGGACGAGCAGCCACTCCTCCTCGACGCCCTCGTAGTGGTACGGGTTGACGGTGTCGCCCGCATCGACCTCCCACACCGTGCCGCCGAGCCGTTCGGCGCCGAGGCTCTGGCCGAGCGCGGCCCGGCGGCTCCGGAAGCCCTCCGGCCGGGCGAGATCGCCCTCGACGGCGACGTCGTAGAGGTTGACGGGCTCGCTCACAGCGCGTCGGCGCTCCGGAAGACGGTGCCGGCCGGACGCAGCTCGACCGTGCCGCTGTCCGGGTGCTCGACGACGTCGGGCTCGCGCGTCTCCGCGACGATCAGCACCGTTCCGGGGCCCGTGACCTGGTGCGCGCCGCCGGGCCCGACCGGGAAGCAGAGCGTGTCGCCTGGCCGGAGCGCGCGCTCGCCCTCCGGCGTCCTGACCGTCGGGGCGCCTGCGAGGACGATCAGCCACTCCTCGACCCCGTGGTGGAAGTGGTACGACGCGCTCGGCTGCCCGTCGGCGAGCTCGTAGAGGGAAGCGCCCATCTGCTCCGCGCCGAGCGCCTCGCCGACTCTCCCGGACAGCTCCGGCGCGAAGACGTTGACCCTGCGCACCGTCAGCCCCCGGTGATCGCCGCGATCACGTCGACCCGCGCTCCCTCGGCGAGCGGCGAGGCGAGGTCGCCGCGCTCCCGCTCGACGTAGACGTGGATGTGCGTGCGCAGCGCCGGGCCCGGCTCGCAGAGCCGGTCACGCAGCCCGGGGAAGCGCCCGTCCAGGTCGTCGATCACCTCGAGCACGGTCGCGGCGGGCACGTCCACGCGCCGCTCCAGCCCGGGGAAGAGCGGGAGCAGCGTGGCGGGGAGATGCACCTCGGCCATGGCTAGACCGCGTAGGCCTCGACGGAGGCGATCCCCGGGAGGTGCGTCGCGACCTCGCTCCAGCTCTCGCCGGCGTCGGGGCTCGCGAAGACCTGGCCCGTGGTCGTCCCGAAGTAGATGCCGGGCTCGGCCAGCGTGTCGGCGCTCGCACCCTCTCGCAGCACGCCGAGGAACGCGTTTTCCTGCGGGAGCCCGTTCGTCAGCTCCTCCCACGAGTCGCCTGCGTCCCGAGAGCGGTAGACGACGAGCCGCCCCGGCGTCGAGCGCGCGTGATTCGGGTCGACCGGGATCAGGAAGAGCGTGTCGCGCTCGTGCGGGTGCGCGACCGCCGGGAAGCCGAACTCGGAGGGCAGCCCGGGCGTGATCTCCTCCCATGTGCCGCCCCAGTCGGAGCTGCGGTACATGCCGACGTGCGTCTGCGTGTAGAGCCGTTCCGCGTCGACCGGCGAGGTGACGACCTTGTGGATGCAGTACTGCCAGTCGGGATCCTCCTGCGGCCAGTCGGCGCGGAAGCCCTTGTTGCGCGGCTCCCAGGTCGTGCCGCCGTCCGGGGTCATGAAGAGGCCGAAGCCCTGGACGTTCGCGATCATCCGCTGCGGGTCGTCCGGGTGATTCCAGAGGGCGATGACGCCGAGGTCTCCCGGCGGGGAGGAGTTCGGCTTCATGAACGCCTTCCGGGCGGGCTCGTACTCGACGCCGCTGAAGTAGCTCCACGTGAGTCCGCCGTCGGCGCTCTGGAAGATCCCCGGCTCGTGGACGCCCGCGTAGAGCGTCCCGTTCACCTTCATGAGGCTGGACGCCTTCGTCAGCTTCGGCCCGTCCTCCGGATAGGCGAGCCCTTCGCTGGAGTGCTCCCACGTCTCGCCGAGGTCGCTCGAGCGCCAGATCGCGGTGCCGTGCCAGTCGCTCGCGGCGGCTGCGTAGATCGTGCCGTCGTCGTAGATCGCATGGAAGATCGGCCAGCCCTCGCAGAAGGGGCCGCGCACCTCCCAGTCGCGCCGCTGCTCGTCGCTCTGCAGGACGAAGAGCCCCTTGCGCGTTCCCACCAGCACCAGCACGTCTGGCATTGCCTGTCCTCCTGTCCGTTCGGCCTCGGGTCTCGAGCTTACGACCTAAGACGGAGCGGCGCGCGGAAACTCATCGGTCGCGACGCCGGGTCGGTGGACGTGCGCCTGAGCCTTGCGGCGAGACGGGCCTACGCGAGGAGCCCGGGGCGCTTCGTCACGGTGACAGCCGTCGCCTCGAGGAGCGAGACGTCCTGCTCGAGCCCGGCCATGACCGTCTCGGCTGCGGCGACGCAGCGCGGGCAGAACTGCGTCCCGGCTCCCGCGCGCATCTCGTCGAGGACGGCCTCGACCGACCGCGCCTCGCGGTAGAGGCGGGCGGTGAGCATCGACTCGATCGCCGCCGCCACGTGAATGATCCGCGCGCCGAGCGGGATCTCCTCCTCGCGCAGCCTGTCGGGATAGCCCGTCCCGTCCCAGTTCTCGTGGTGGTGGCGGATGGCGGGGACGGCGTCCGCGAGGAAGCCGAGCCGGCCGATGATCCGTGCGCCCTCGACGGCGTGGTCGCGCATCAGCTGCCACTCGTCGCTGCTGAGCCCGCCCGGCTTGAGGAGCACCGCGTCCGGAATGGCGAGCTTGCCGATGTCGTGGAAGAGCGCCGCGTGGCCGAGGAGGTCGAGCTCGGGCTGCGACAGGTCAAGGACGCGGCCGATCGCAAGCGCGGTCTCGCGCACGCGGCCGGAGTGCCCGGCGGTGGCGGAGTCGCGCGCGTCGACCGTCATCGTGAGGCTCTCCATCGCCGCCGCGGAGCTCTCGCGGAGGAGCCGGTTCGCCAGCTCGAGCGAGACGTTCTGCTCGCGGATCGTCTGCGCCGCGTCGCGGAGCTTGCCCGCCGCGCGCTGCGCGTGGTCGAGGTACGTCGCCTGCGTCTGGCGGACGAGGACGAGCGGCAGGACGAAGACGAGGAGCCCGTACACCCCGACGGAGCGGTAGCCCAGGATCATCCCCACCGCGAAGGCGCCGTAGACGACGTGGTGCGCCAGCATCCAGGCGAAGCGCTCACGCCAGACCACCTGCCAGCGGGCCCGCGACTGCTCCGCCGCGGCTGCCGCGACGAGGCTCGTGCTGACGACGAAGTAGGCGAGCGCCGCCAGGATGCCCGCGAACAGCGTCGCCGCAAGCGCGTCGTCGTGCGGCAGGACGCCGGCCGCGACGAAGACGCCGAGCGCGGCGAGGCCGGCCAGGGTCGCGGTGCCGAGCCCGAACAGCGCCTGGAAGATCGCGGAGCGCCGCGCCGCCACCTCGACGACGCCGGCGGCGAGCGCGCAGGGCAGGATCCCGCGCCAGCCGAAGAGGCCTGCGGAGGCGACGATGCCGACCGCTCCGACCGAGACCATCCCGTTCTCGATCTCGAGGGCGAGTGCCTGGGAGGCGCCGACGAGCGCCGCGAGGACCATCATCCCGACGACGTCGCGGCTTCCTCCGAGGACGAGGCCCGCCGCGCCCCCGGCGATCCCGAGCGCGGTCACGCTCGTGACCAGCGCGACGAGGCGGCCCGACTGCAGGCGCAGGCGCGGGAGCGGCTGCGGACGGCAGCGTCGCTCGGTCGCGGGCGCCTGCTGGGCTGCCGGGGCGAGCACGGCATGGTGCGCGCCGTCGTCGGTGAGGAGCGGCTGCGCGTGCGTCTCCGTCGTCATCAGCGCGAACTCGGCGCTTGCGGCGACCACGCGGTTGCGACCCTGGAGCTTCGCGCGGTACACGGCGAGGTCGGCCTGGTGGACGAGCTCCGTCTGCTCGGAGGCGTCCTCCGGATAGCAGGCGATGCCGATCGAGACGGTGGCGCGGATCGGCTCCGCAACGGTCTCGACGATGAACCGGTGCTCGGCGACGGCGGCGCGGATCCGCTCGGCGATCTCCAGCGCCTGCTCGAGCGAGGTCTCCGGGAGGAGGACGCTGTACTCCTCGCCACCGAAGCGCGACGGGACGTCGTAGTGGCGCAGGTGCGTGCGGAAGACCTCGGCGATCCCGCCGATGACCGCGTCGCCGGCCAGGTGGCCGTGGCGGTTGTTGATCTCCCGCAG
>JAWVDX010000184.1:0-7030 GCA_033857015.1 Gaiellaceae bacterium | reverse complement strand
CCCCGCGCAAGAAGGTGAAGCTCGAGCTCGGCTCCAACTCGCCGCTCATCGTCGAGCCGGACTCGGACCTGGCGCTCGTCGCGCAGAAGGTGCGCGTCGGCGGCTTCTCCCACGCGGGCCAGAGCTGCATCTCGACGCAGCGGATCTACGTTCAGCGCTCGGTGCGCGACGCCTTCGTCACGGCGCTCGTGCGCGAGGTCGAGGCGATCACGGCCGGCGACCCGCTGGACGAGGCGACCGAGGTGGGCCCGCTCATCACCGAGGGGGAGCGCGACCGCGTGGTCGAGTGGATCGAGGAGGCCCGCGCAGGCGGCGGCGAGGTCGTCGCCGGCGGGCGGGTCGAGAACGGCGTCCTCCTGCCGACGGTGATCGTCGATGCGCCCGTCGACGCGCGGGTCTGCCGTGGCGAGGTCTTCGGGCCGGTCGTCGTCGTCCAGGCCTACGACGACTTCGACGAGGCGCTCGCGCTCGCGAACGACAGCGTCTACGGGCTCCAGGCCGGCGTCTTCACGAACGACCTGGCCAAGGCGATGAAGGCGGCCCGCACGCTCGCGTTCGGCGGGATCGTGATCGGCGACCTCCCCACGGTCCGCGTCGACCAGCAGCCCTACGGCGGCGTCAGGGAGTCCGGCAACACCCGCGAGGGGCCGGCCTACGCCATCCAGGAGATGACCGAGCTGCGCTTCGTCAACCTGCCCGGCTGAGATCGCGGGGAGGGTCGGCGCCGCGATCGCGCCGACCCTCCCGCATGACCTGCTCTAGCCGAGCTGCGCGCGGATCGCGCCGCCCGGGTGCTCCTTCGTGTGCACGTTGACGTAGAACCCCGCCGGGGCGGCGGTGATCTCGTCGATCAGCGCGGTGGTGCTGGCGACGCAGCCGCTCGAGTTGCCGTCCGCTCCGGGGGCGGTGAACGGCACGACGACTCCGCCGTTGGTGCCCGCTGCCCCGCGGTGGATGTGTGCGGCGACGGTCGGCAAGGTCACGCTCTCGGCGTGGAGCCGGTAGCAGACCATCTGGTCGGCCTTGCGGAAGCGCAGGACCGCGGTGCCCTTCGCGTTCGGCTCCGACGAGCCCTTCAGGTCGATCGCGATGACCGTGCCGAACGTCGAGGTGGACGTCCCGCTCAGCTGCCCGCGGATCGCGCCGCCCGGGAACTCCGCCGTGTGGACGTTGGCGTAGAACGAGGCCGGGTCGGCGAGGATCGAGCGTACGAGCGCCCGCGTCGTGTTCACGCAGCCGCTCGAGGAGCCGTCCGCAGCCGGCGTGGCCAGCGGCACGACGACGGCCCCGGAGACGCCGGCGTCACCCGCGTGGATGTGCGCCGCGACTGCGGGCGGCAGGTGGCTCGCGGCAAGCTGGTAGCAGACCTGCGCCTGGCCGGCACGCAGGTGGAACGTCGCGGTGCCCGTCGCGACCGGGTCACCGGCCGGGGACTCCGTCTCACCGACGAGCGCGACTGCGAACGCTTGGCCGCCGGACGTCGGGGTCAGCAGTGTCCGCGGACAGGCCCCTACGGGCGCCGGGATGATGTCCGCCGCATGCTTCACGTGCGCCTTGAGCGCCTTCGCCGAGACCTTCAGCTTGACGTAGGGACGCGTCTTCGAGGTCGTGCGATGGCAGATCGCCGTCGTCTTCGCGCTGCGCGCGCTGGCAGTGGACAGCGCCACGCCGGCGAGCGTCAGCAGGGTCAGCAATGCAATGAGTCGCTTCACGGTCTCCCCCTGGGATTGGTTTCCCGGTTCTACGGGGGCGATCCGCGGTCGGATCACTAACTTTTCGCTCCGCGGCGGGAGCTTCTCGGGCTATGCGGCGGCGGTGAGCGCGTCGTCGCCGTCCGGCTCGACCACCGGGAGCTGCGCGGGACGGGTCGCCGGCCGGCTCGTGCGCGCGGCACGCGAGCCGAGGAGCGCGGCGAGCAGGCAGGTCACGCCGCCGAGCGCGAGCCCGGCGCGGGCACCGGCTGCGGCGATCACGAGCCCGACGACCGGGCCGCCGATCGGGGTCGAGCCCTGGAAGCCGACGAACCAGAGCGACATGACCCGCCCGCGCATCGCCGGGGCCGCGTTCAGCTGGAGCGTCGTGTTGCCGATCGCGATGAACGACACGCTCGCCGCGCCCGCGAAGACGAGGGCGAGCAGCTCGAGCGGCCGGGTCGGCGCCGCCGAGGCCAGCAGGATGAACACGCCGAGCCCTGCGGCGGCGACGACGAGCGGCCGCAGCCCGATCCGCCCGCGTGCAGCGGTGACGAGCCCGCCCGCGACGGCGCCCACGCCCATCGCGGCCATCATCAGCCCGTACGTCCCGGAGCCGCCGTGCAGCGCGTGCGCCAGCACGGGCAGCGAGACCTGGAACTCGTAGGTGAGCATCCCGGTGAGCGCCATCATCAGGAGCGGTGTCGCGAGCTCCGGGTTGTGGCGCACGTAGCGGAGCCCCTCGCGCAGCTGCCCGCGAGCGCGCTCGGCCGGCAGGCTCGGACGCAGCGCGGCCCTGTCCATCGTGACGAGCGAGAAGACGACCGCGACGAAGCTGGCCGCGTTGACGAGGAAGCAGATCCCCTCGCCCGTAGTCGCGATCAGCACGCCTGCCAGCGCGGGGCCGACCGCGCGGGCCACGTTCACGAGCACGGAGTTGAGGCTGACGGCGTTGCGCAGCTCCGCAGGCCCGACGAGCTCGAGCATGAAGGTCTGGCGCGCCGGGTTCTCGAAGGCCGTGTTGAGGCCGAGCAGCGAGGCGAGGAGGGCGATCTCCCAGACACGGATGTTCCCGGTCACGGTCAGGAGCCCGAGCACGAGCGCCTGCAACGCCATCAGGCTCTGCAGCACGATCATCAGCCGGCGCTTGTCGACGCGGTCGGCGATCAGCCCGCCGTAGGGGCCGAGGAGGAGCACCGGCAGCGTCTGCAGCGCGACCACGAGGCCGAGGGCGACGCTCGAGTGCGTGAGCTGGAGGACGAGCCAGGACTGGGCGATCATCTGCATCCAGGTGCCGACGAGCGAGATCGCCTGACCGCCGTAGTAGCGGCGGTAGTTGGGGATCGCGAGCGCCGAGAAGGTCTCGCGGCCGAGCAGGCGGAGGCGGGTCATCGCGGCTGCTTCAGGCGCTCGGCGAGCAGCTCGAGGGAGGGCAGCGCTGCGACGAGGAGGTCGCGCTCGGCGGGGGAGAGCAGGGCCAGCTGCGCGACGAGTGCGTCGTTCTTCTGCTGGCGCATGCGCTCGTGGAGGCGCTTGCCCGCTGTGGTCGTCTCGACCCTGGCGACGCGGCGATCGTCGGGGTCGGCGATCCGCCGGACGAGCCCGCGCTCGGCGAGCTGGGCGACGATCCGCGAGAGCATCGTCGGGTTGAGCCCTTCGCGCGCGGCCAGGTCGCCGAGCTTCAGCGGGCCGGCGAGGACGATCGTCACGAGCGCGGAGATCTGCGTCGGGGTCAGCCCGACAGAGGTCTGCGTGGGCCGGAGCCGCCGCGAGAGCAGCCCGATCGCCGCGCGCAGGCGAATCGCCGCGTCGAGCTCGGTGGTCTGCTTCGTCGCTGTCGCCATGTCTCGCCTCTCTCCAAATACTTGCTTGCCAGCAAGCATTTTAGCAGGACCGAGCCGGAGCACTGCCAGACGGCGGCTCGCGGGCGAGGCGCGCGACCGGCCGACTACGATATGCCGCTTCGGCGGGGTAGCTCAGATGGTTAGAGCGACGGACTCATAACCCGTAGGTCGCCGGTTCGATCCCGGCCCCCGCCACTTTTTCGGAGGTTCTTGCCGCCGGGTTGCTGGTCTTGCCTCGCCAACATTGATCGACGTGGTGCTCTGAAGCTGGTACGACTCTGCTCATGAGCTCCAGGGCCGAGCTGCCGAGCGGCACGGTCACCTTCCTGTTCACGGACATCGAGGGCTCTACCCGCCTGCTCAAGCAGCTGCGTGACGGCTACGAGGAGTTGCTCGCCGAGCACCAGCGAATCCTGCGGAAGGCGTTCGACGCGTACGGCGGACGGGAGATCGATACCCAGGGCGACTCCTTCTTCGTCGCGTTCCCGCGTGCGAAGAATGCTGTCGCTGCGGCCGTCGCGGGTCAGCGCGACCTGGCGGAGCATGCGTGGCCCGAGGGCGCGGATGTCCGCGTGCGCATGGGCGTTCACACCGGCGAGCCGATGGTTGGCGAGGAGCGTTATGTGGGCGTCGGCGTCCATCGCGGCGCGCGGATCGGCGCTGCGGGTCACGGAGGCCAGGTGCTCGTCTCGCAGACGACGAGGGAGCTGCTTCGAGACGATCCGTTGCCCGACGTCACCCTCCGCGACCTCGGCGAGCACCAGCTGAAGGATCTGGACGAGCCGGAGAGGATCTACCAGCTCGTTGCTCCGGGTCTCGCGGAAGAGTTCCCGCCGCTGAAGGCGACGGCCTCGACACCGTTTGCCGGTCGGGAGGGAGAGCTCGTCGAAGCGGCGCAAGAAGTCGTGCAAAGGCTGTCGGGGCCGTGGCGGCCGAGCCGGCGGCTGCTCGTCGCGACGCTCGTTGCGGCGGCCGCAGTTGCTGCGCTGACGGCAGCCCTGCTCACCCGCGGCGGCACGAACTCCGCGAGCGCGTCAGGCGTGATCGCTCCCAACCAGGTCGGCCTGATCGATGCCGAGAGTGGCAAGATCTCAAAGGAGATCCCCGTCGGCTCGACCCCGAGCGGCGTTGCATTCGGCGACGAGTCGATCTGGGTCACGAACACGAACGGCAACACCGTCTCGCGGATCGGTGCGCACACGAACGCGGTGAGCCAGACGATCCAGGTTGGGGAAGGCCCCACGGGCGTCGCGGTGAGCGGCGCGGCCGTCTGGGTTGCAAACGGACTCGACGGCACAGTCTCGCGGATCGATCCAGGCACGAACCAGGTCGTCGACCAGATCGCCGTCGGCAACGGCCCGACCGGAGTGGCTTACGGCGAGAAGGCCGTCTGGGTTGCGAACTCCGTGGACGGCACGCTCTCTCGCATCGACCCGGAGACGGGACACGTGACGCGCACGATCCCGGCGATCGTCGGAGCAACAGGCGTCGCCGTCGGGTTCGGCCGGGTTTGGGTGATCTCGCCGTCGTCGGCGAGTCTGATCGTGCTCGATCCGCGGTCCGGGGAGATCCTCGATCGCGTCGGCGTTGGCATCGGCGCAGCTGCCGTGAGCGCGGGAGGCGGGGCAGTGTGGGTGGCGAACCAAGGCGACGGGACCGTTTCGAAGATCGATCCTCGAGCTCGCGCGGTCGTCGACACGATTCAGGTGGGGCGGAGTCCTTCGGCCGTCGCGGCAGGACCGCAGGGAGTCTGGATCGCTAACGCAGGCGACGGAACGCTCTCCCGTATCGATCCTGGGAGCGACAAGGTCGCCAAGACCGTCAGCCTGAAGAACGAGCCCCAGGGACTTGCCGTAACCCCGGCCGGCGTCTATGTCGCCGTCCGCACGACGGGACAAGAGCATCGGGGCGGGACGCTCAACGTTCGCTTCTGTGCCTGTATCAAGGGGGAGCTCATCGATCTCGATCTGGCGGTCGCGCCACCGCCGCGCGGGTCGGCGATCGTCACGATGACGAACGACGGGCTCGTCGGCTTTCGACGGGTCGGCGGAGTCGAAGGGGTCGAGCTCGTGCCGGACCTGGCGGTCTCGCTGCCAACGCCGGGCGACGGCGGGAAGACCTACACGTTCCGAATCCGGCCCGACATCCACTACTCGAACGGCGGGCTCGTACAGCCCGCCGACTTCCGACGCGCCATCGAGCGTCAGTTCGAGCTGCGTCCGGCGCCGTATACGGCCGGGTACTACGCCGGTATCGAAGGCACGCGCAATTGCCAGTCCGGCCGTCATTGCGACCTGTCCGCCGGGATTGCGACCGACCTGCTCGCCCATACGGTTACCTTTCACCTGACCACCGCCGACGCCGACTTTCTGACGAAGCTCGCGCTGCCTCCTGCCTTCGCCGTTCCTGCGGGCACTCCCGGACATGACGTGGGCACAGGCGGGGTGCCCGCGACGGGGCCTTACATGATTGCGTCCGCCCCCAAAAGCGGCTCGGTGAAGCTGGTACGCAACCCAAGGTTTCGGGAGTGGTCGGCAAGCGCTCAGCCCGACGGATTCCCCGACGTGATCTCCATCAAGCTGGTGGGCGACCCCGACGCAGCCGGAAACACCGCGGATACGGTGGTGAGGACGATCGAACACGGGACCGCGGACGTCGCCCCCGGCCTGCTTCCCCCGCTGACGGAAACGACGCTCGGCCGGCTCGCGACCCGCTACCCGAGCCAGGTCCACATGAGCGCGTCAGCGGGTACGAATTACTTCTTCCTGAATATGCATTTGCCACCGTTCGACGACGTGCGCGTGCGGCGCGCGGTCAACTACGCCATCGACCGGCAGGCGCTCGCACAGTTGCTCGGGCGCGCCTTCGCGCCGACCTGCCAGATCCTCCCGCCCAACTTCCCGAGCTATCGGCGCAGCTGTCCGTATCTCCCGGGAGGCGTCGGGGGCCTCGACCGGGCGAGGCGACTCGTTCAGAGCTCGGGCACATCAGGTGCCTCAGTGACAGTGTGGGTGCCCGCGGCGGGTCCCGGGCTCACGCAGGGCGGGTTCATGGTTTCCGTCCTCGACTCGCTCGGGTACCGCGCGCGGTTCAAATCCGTTGCCCCGAGTTCATACTTCGACCGCCTACTCGATCCCAAGCGTCCGGTTCAGGTCGGGTATTACGGATGGTTCGCCGACTTTCCGTCGGACGTCAGTTTCGTGCACGACCAGTTCGCGTGTGCAGCGGCTTCGTCGAGCGGATTCTGCGATCCTGCGCTCGACCGTCAGATGGTTCAGGCCGAGGCCGTCCAGGCACAGGATCCGCCGGCAGCCGCCGCGCTCTGGCAGAAGATCGAGCGGGCGATTCTCGCGCAGGCGCCGGTCGTGCCGACCTACAACCGGCAGAACGTCGACTTCGTCTCGAAGCGTGTCGGGAACTACCAGTACAACCCGCAGTGGGGCGTGCTGCTGGACCAGCTCTGGGTTAGGTAGTGAATCGCCACTCAGCCAACCG
>JAWVDX010000183.1:0-6167 GCA_033857015.1 Gaiellaceae bacterium | reverse complement strand
GGTCACGGTGCCGGGCGCATTCGTCCTCGGCGCGGCGGCGACTTCGAGCGCGCGCGAAGGCGACGAGGACGGCTTCGTCGTGCTGCGCAACGCCGCCGGGCTCACGCGGCGCATCCCGTTCTGGCTCCACCTGGAGCGGCCCCGCCTGGGCAGCGAGCGGCACACGACGTTGAAGCGCCCGGGCGTCTACGCCGGCAACACCCGCGGCAAGGCCGCCCGCGTCACGACGTACCGCTATCCCACGAAGGTGCCCGGTGCCCCGTCGCTCCTGAGCTTTCCCGGGCCCGAGCAGGTCTTCCGCTTCAAGCTCGGCAGCGGCGTCGCGAACGCCGGCGTCGTCGTCCTCTCCACCGCGCGGGCAAACGTCGTCCCCCACGTCGTGGTCGCCGGTGACGAGAACCGGCTGACGGGCTACGCGGGCCTCCCCATCAACATCGACCCGTATCGCAACGCCTACGGGCTGAACGAGGGCGTCGCGGGCGTCGATCTCCCCCAGCCCGGAAGCTACGACGCGGTGTTCGACACGCCGAGTGGCGGCCGCCCGGGCTCCTTCCGCTTCCGCTTCTGGGTGAACGACACGAAGCCGCCAGCGGTGCGCCTGCTCACCGCCCGGGTCGCGGCAGGAAAGCCGGTCGAGCTGCGCGTGACGGACGCCGGATCCGGCGTCGACCCGCACCTGCTCACCGTGACCCTCGACGGGAAGAGCGTCACCCCCGCCTTCGACGCCGCCAAGGGCCTCCTGCAACTCGCCACCACTGACGTCGCGGCCGGCAAGCACCAGCTCGCCGTCGAGGTCTCCGACTACCAGGAGGCGAAGAACATGGAGAACACCGGGCCGATCCTGCCGAACACGCGCTTCTTCAAGGCGACCGTGACGGTCGGCTAGCCGAGCGGGTCCTTCCGCTCGATCGTCGGGAGGTTCGCCAGGTCGCGCTGGACGCTCGCGGCGAACTCGTCCGGGTCCTCCGCGTCTTCGGTGGAGCCGCCGCCACGCAGCAGCCGGAGCTGCGCCTTGCGCTTACCGCGCACCCGGCGCGTCCGACCCTCCGTGCCGAGCACGCGCTCGAGACGCGGCCACTCCGCCGCAACGAGCACACCGAGCGCGACGACGAGCAGAGCGACGGGCAACCAGGTCACGCATCAAGTGTAGATGCCCATTCGTACCCCGAAATGGGAGTTACGCTAAATCCGAACGCGACTTTGTCCGATAGGAGAGCTGTGACGTCGAACCCCGGTCTCGTGCTCGTGTACTTCGTGTTCTGGTCCGCGCTCGTCCAGGCGCTCCTCGTCCGCGCGCAGGTGCTTCCGCCCGCGTGTGGCCGCTGCGGGCTGAAGATGGAGCGCAAGCACCTCGGCGACGCGATCTGCAGCTGCGATCGCGGTCACCACTCCAGCAACGCGTAGGGCGAGGACTGGTGTGAAGCAGGCGCCCCAGCGGGGCTGCTTCAGGCCAAGCCAGGCTGGCTCGGCGTTCGCAGCGCGTGACGGCATGGCGCCGCGCCTGAGGCAGCAGCCGCTGCGCGGCTGATTCACACCAGTCCTCCAGCTACCATCGCGCTTGTGCGCGAGCTCGTGCCTCGTCTGCAGGGTCTTGTCGCCGCGGGCGAGCGGGTCGTGCTCGCGGTGCTCGTCTCTGCGTGGCGCTCCGCTCCCCGTCCGGTCGGAACGGTCATGGCGATCGGCTCGCACGGGACGATCGTCGGCTCGCTGACGGGCGGCTGCGTCGAGGCGGAGCTGGCGCTGGCCGCCGAGGAGCTGCTCGCGGGCGGCGCACCGCAGGTGCTGCGCTTCGGGATCGAGGACGAGCGCGCCTGCGCCGTCGGGCTCCCGTGTGGCGGCGAGATCGAGGTGCTGCTCGTCGAGCTGGCGCCGGTGCTGCTGGAGGAGATCGCCGCGACGATCGCTACGGACGCGCGGCAGGACCTGCGCATCGAGCTCCCGGGCGGGCGGATCGAGCTCGTCGCGGCGGACACGCAGGTGGACGAGGCGCTGCGGATCCCGCTCGGGCCGCCGCCCCTCCTCGTGGTGGTCGGCGCGGTCGACCTTGCGGAGCCGCTCTGTTCCGGTGCGCGCACGCTCGGCTGGCGGAGCGTCGTCGTGGATTCGCGCTCCGCGCTCGCGACGGCGGAGCGCTTGCCGAGCGCGGACGAGATCCGGATCGCCTGGCCGGCCGACGCGCTGCGCGCGCTGGACATCGAGGCGAGCAGCGCGATCGTCGTGCTCACGCACCAGGACCACCTCGATCTGCCGGCGCTCGACGTCGCGCTACGCGGCCCCGCCGGCTACGTCGGCGCGCTCGGCTCCCGGCGCACGCAGGAGCGCCGTCGCGAGGCGCTGCGCGAGCTCGGCGTCACCGAGCAGCAGCTCGAGCGCCTGCACGGGCCCGCAGGGCTCGACATCGGCGCGGCGCGCCCCGCGGAGATCGCGCTCGCGATCCTCGCGGAGATCGTGGCGGCCCGTTCCGGCCGTGGCGGCGCGCCGCTACGCGAGCGCAGCGGGCCGATTCACGAGCGCGCCGACCACTCCGCGCGCGTCACCGCGTAGAGCACGTAGTCGTCGCGCCCGCCCGAGGCCGGCATGAACGCGCGCATGACGCCCTCCGCGCGGAAGCCGAGCCGCTCCAGCACCTTCTGCATCGCCTCGTTCCAGGTCGCCGTGCCGGCCTGCACGCGCTCGGCGCCCAAGTCCGAGAAGAGGTGCGTGGTCAGCGTCCTGACAGCGTCCGGGCCGAGCCCGTGCGCCTGGTAGTCGGGAAAGAGCGCGATCCCGAGCTCGAACACCCCGGGGGGCAGTGCGTCGACCGGCTGCCGGGCCTCCACATCGCCGACGAGGACACCGTCGAGCTCGACCGCCAGCCAGAGCTTCCCGTCGGTCAGATCGCCGGAGCGCTTCACCCGGTCGCGGAACCGCTCCCGCGCGCCCGGGCTTTCCGGCCCGGAAAAGCCGGCGATCGTGCGCAGCTCCCAGACTGCCCGCTCCTCGGCGAGCGCAAGCGGTCGCAAGAGCACCCGCTCGCCACGCAACTCCGCGATCCTGGCCACGCCGGGAGCCTAGCGACGTCGCGGCGGCAGCCCGGCGGTACAATGGCGCGCGCCATTCCCCGGTAGCTCAATTGGCAGAGCATCCGGCTGTTAACCGGAGGGTTGTTGGTTCGAGTCCAACCCGGGGAGCTCTCTCGCTTGGAAGACAAGATCAATCTTGCGGAGGCGCTCGCGCGCTTCGACGAGACGTTCAGCCCGCGGATCGTCGGGCACGTCGACGACCACAAGCTCGCCGTCGTCAAGGTGCTGGGCGAGTTCGTCTGGCACAGCCATCCGGACAGCGACGACTTCTTTCTCGTCCTCAGCGGCCGGCTCACGGTGCAGCTACGCGATCGCGACGTCGTGCTCGGGCCGGGCGAGCTCTACGTCGTGCCGGCCGGGGTCGAGCACTGCCCGCGGGCCGACGAGGAGACGCACGTCCTGCTCATCGAGAGGACAGGCACGGTCAACACCGGCGACGCGGAGCCGAGCGCGCTGACCGCGACCGAGCAGCCGCTGTAGCGGCCTGCGCTACCCCTCGTAGTTCTCGACGACCTCTGCCCGGCGCAGAGCGGCCGCGTCCGGGTCGCCGCCTGACTCGCGCAGCGCGCGCCGCTGGCGGAGCAAGTCCCAGAGGGCGTCGAGCGACACCTTCAGCGTGTCGAGCCGCTCTCTGTCCTCGCCGGTCGCAGTCCCTGCAGCCTCGCGCTCCCAGAGCCCATGCTCCTCCGCGACCAGCTGCTCGATCGTCCCGTGGATCTGCGTGTCGTCCATCGTTCTCCCCTCTCGTCGTTGCTGGAGACTAGCGGCTAGCCCAGCTCGCGAATCGCCTCGCGCACCCGTCCGAGCGCCCGCTGCAGCTCCGGCATGCGCGCCTCGTCCTGGCGGGTCAGCTCCCGCTCGAGGCGGCGCTCCCGGAGGCGCAGGAGGAGCTGCTCGCCGGTCGTCGCATCGATCCCTGCGGCGGCGGCACGCGCGTCGAGCTCCGCGAGGAGCGCGACGACCTGGTCGTCGCTCGTCCCGGCGACGAGGTGGTCGCGGACGCGGCGGTGGAGCTCGTCGTCGAAGTGCTCCGCATCCAGCTCGGCGAGCGACTTCACCAGCTCGGGGTGCGAGACGACTCCCGCCAGCGCCTCGCGCTCGAGGCGAAGCCCCGCGTCGAGGAGGCGCGGCGAGAGCTCGACGTGGCGCCCACCACGGCGGCGCGCCGGCGCCAGCGCGCCCTGGGTCTCGCGGGCCAGGTCGAGGAGATCCGCGACAAGCCGCACCGCCTCCTGCCGGTCGGGCGAGTCGGGGAAGCGCGCCAGCAGATCCTGGGCCCGCTTGAACCCTTCCTCGCGCGAGCGAGCGCGCTCCACCTCGAGCCGCGTGCGGTACGGAAGGTACGCCTCCGCCTTGCCGAGCAGCTCCGCGAAGCCCTCCGCAGCATCGGCCGGATCCTGCCCCGCAGGGAGCGTGACGACCCGCACCTCGAAGCCCTGGTCGAAGGCGAGATCCATCCCACGGAGCGTCGCCTCCTTGCCCGCGTTGTCGGCGTCGAAGCAGAGGAAGAGGCGGCGCGTCAGGCGAGACAGCTCCTTGAGCTGGCGCTCCGTCAGCGCCGTGCCCATCGGCGCGATCACCGCGTGCAGCCCCGCCTGGTGGAGCGCGAGCACGTCCATCTGCCCCTCGACGAGGATCGCCCTGTCCTCCTTGGCCACCGTCGTCCGGGCCAGGTGCAGCCCGTAGAGCAGGCTCGACTTGTGGAACAGCTCCCCGTCGGTCGAGTTCACGTACTTGCCCCGCAGCGGATCGTCCTCGCGCAGCTTGCGTGCCGAGAAGCCGACGACCCGCCCGCGCGCGTCGGCCACCGGGAACATGAGCCGCCCGCGGAACGCGTCACTCCCCCGCTGCGTGATCAACCCCGCGCCGGAGAGCTCGGCGGCGGTGTATCCCTGCTTGCGCGCCAGCGCGGAGAGCCCCGCATTCCCGGAGGGCGAGAGCCCGAGCCGGAACGCCTTCGCCGTCTCCTCCGTCACGCTGCGCCCGGTCAGGTATTCGCGCGCGGAGGCGCCGGCGGCGCTCTCCCAGAGCAGCTTCTCGTAGAAGCCGGTCGCCCGCTCGAGCAGCTCGCCGAGCCGGTCGCGCCGCTTCCGCTCGAGGTCGCGCTCCGGCGAGACCTCCTCGTACTCGAGCGGCACGTTGAAGCGCTGCGCGAGCCACTCGATCGCGTCGCCGAAGTCGAGGCTCTCCGTCTCGCGCACGAAGGTTATGACGTCGCCCTTGGCGCCGCAGCCGAAGCAGTAGTAGAGCTTGTCGACGGGGTTCACCGAGAACGACGGCGTCCGCTCCTCGTGGAACGGGCAGCGCCCGGAGTAGCGCGCCCCGGCCTTGCGCAGCTGCGTGCGCGCGGCCACGACCTCGACGATGTCGGCCGCCGCCTTGACCTCCGCGAGCGACGAGTCCTTGATCCGGCTCACAGCGCGGCTAGGTACGCCAATGCGTAGCGGTCGGTCATGCCGGCGACGAAGTCGGTGATGCGCTCCGGGAGCTCGCCTTCGCCGGGCGGGAGACGCTCCGGCTCGGCGATCAGCACCGCGAAGATCTGCTGGACGATCTCGCCGGCTGCATCGTTCTGCACGACGTTGCTCGCGCCGAGGTACACGCGCTCGAACATGAAGCTGCGCAGCGACAGCATCGCCTCGCCGATCTCCGGGCTCTGGCGGATGTCACCGGCCGCCTCGGACGTCTCGACGAGATCGTGCACCAGGCGGTCGATCCGCCGCGAGCCGCTGTCGCCGAGGATCGCGATCTCCTCCTCGGGGAGCTGGTCGGCGCGCAGGAGCCCCGCCCGGATCGCGTCGTCGATGTCGTGGTTGATGTAGGCGACGCGGTCGACAAGGCGGACGATCTTCCCCTCGAGCGTCCCCGGCTCGCCCGCGCCCGTGTGGTGGAGGATGCCGTCGCGCACCTCCTCGGTGAGGTTCAGCCCGCGGCCGTCGCGCTCCAGGTGCTCGACGACGCGCAGCGAGTGCTCGTTGTGCCGGAAGCCGCGGCCGAAGCGCTCGCGCAGGACCTCGTCGAGCGCGTGCTCGCCGGCGTGGCCGAAGGGCGGGTGCCCCAGGTCGTGGCCGAGTCCGATCGCCTCGGTGAGATCCTCGTTGAGCC